>NZ_JBNPLQ010000011.1:0-68616 GCF_050313575.1 Candidatus Pseudoscillospira sp. SGI.172
GATCTGGCTGGTCTCCGGCATGTCGTCGAAGGCCCCGGCGGCCTTGAGCTGCTCAATATGGGTCTTGGAGACCTTGGGGCAGGCCTCGGAGAACTCCTCGATGGACACAAACTCCTTTCCCACCCGCTGTTCAACAATGGATTGGGCCGCCGTCTCCCCCAGGCCCGGAATGGAGGTAAAGGGCGGAATGAGGGCGTTGTCCCCGTCCAGCACAAAGCGGACCGACTGGGAGCGGTAGAGATCCACGTTGCGGAAGGTCAGCCCCCGCAGGTAAAACTCGTAGACCACCTCCAGGGTGGTGTAGGTGTCCTCCTCCACAGCGGAGGCGGACTTGTCGTCCATCTTGGCCTTGATCTCCTTCATCTTGCTCTTCACCAGCTCCATGCCCTGACACATGATGGTGGCGTCAAAGGCCTTGGCCCGGATAGAGAAGAAGGCGGCGTAGAAGGCCAGGGGCCGGTGGACCTTGAACCAGGCGATGCGGAAGGCCATCATAACGTAGGCCACCGCGTGGGCCTTGGGGAACAGGTAGCCGATCTTGGCCAGGGAGTCGATGTACCAGTCGGGCACACCGTGGCTCTTCATGTCCTCCACCCAGCCGTCCTGGAAGCCTCCCTTCTTCACCTTGCCCTTTCGAACCGCCTCCATGATCTTGAAGGCCACCTTGGGCTCCATCCCCTGCTGCATGAGGTAGAGCATGATGTCGTCGCGGCAGCCCACCGTCTCCAGAACGGTGGCGGTGCCCGCCAGGATCAGGTCCCGGGCGTTGCCCGCCCACACGTCGGTGCCGTGGGAAAAGCCGGACAGCCGCACCAGAGTGTTGAAGTCCTCCGGCTGGGTGTCCATGAGCATGCCGCGGGTGAACCGGGTGTTGAACTCCGGGATGGCCACGGCCCCCGTTGGGCCCAGCACCGGATCGTCCACATATCCCAGCTTCTCCGAGGAAGTGAAGAGGCTCATGGTGTCGGCGTCGTCCAGGGAGATATCCGTCCGGGCATTGACCCCCGTCAGGTCCTCCAGCATCCGGATCATGGTGGGGTCATCGTGCCCCAGCATGTCCAGCTTGAGGAGGTTGGACTCCATGGAGTGATATTCGAAGTGGGTGGTGACGATGTCGGTGGAGGTGTCGTCCGCGGGGTGCTGCACCGGACAGAAGTCATAGATCTCCCGGTCCTGGGGAATGACCACCATGCCGCCGGGGTGCTGGCCGGTGGTGCGCTTGACCCCGGTGCAGCCCTTGGCCAGACGGTTCTCCTCCGCCCGGGTGACGTGCATCCCCCGCTTTTCCAGGTACTTCTTCACATAGCCGAAGGCGGTCTTTTCCGCCACCGTACCGATGGTGCCCGCCCGGAATACGTGGCTTTCCCCGAAGAGCTCAAAGGTGTAGCGGTGGGCCTTGGACTGGTATTCGCCGGAGAAGTTCAGGTCGATGTCGGGAACCTTGTCGCCGCCGAAGCCCAGGAAGGTCTCGAAGGGGATATTGAAGCCGTCCTTGACGTACTTCGTCCCGCACACCGGGCACACGGCGTCCGGCATGTCCGCCCCGCAGCCATAGTCCTTCCCGGCGTCAAAGTCGCTGTGGCGGCACTGGGGGCAGCGGTAGTGGGCGGGCAGGGAGTTGACCTCGGTGATGCCCGAGAGAAAGGCCACGATGGAGGAGCCCACCGAGCCCCGGGAACCCACCAGATAGCCGTGCTCCAGAGAGTTCTGAACCAGCTTCTGGGCCGACATGTAGATGACGTCGTACTTGCGCTTGATGATGCCGGGCAGCTCCAGGTCGATCCGGTCCTGGACAATCTGGGGCAGCTCCTCCCCGTAGAGCTCATGGGCCTTGTTGTAGACCAGGCTCTCCAGCTCCCCGGCCGAGTTCTCCAGCTTGGGGGCGAAGAGGCCCTGAGGCAGCGGGTCCATCCGCTCGCACCAGTCGGCCACCAGATTGGGATAGCGGATGACCACGTCGTAGCAGTCGTCCTTGCCCAGGTAGGCAAACTCTCTCAGCATTTCGTCGGTGGTCTTGAAGTAGATGGGCAGCGGCTCGTCGCAGTCCTCAAAGCCCTTGGAGTCCAGCAGGACGTGGCGGTAGACCTCGTCCTTGGGGTCCATGAAATGCACGTCGCCGGTGGCGCACACCGGCTTGTCCAGCTCCTTTCCCAGGGCCAGGATGGTGCGGTTGAACTCCCGGAGCTCCTCCTCCGAGCGGACCATCCCCCTGCGGAGCATAAAAAAGTTGTTGCACAGGGGCTGGATCTCCAAAAAGTCGTACCAGGAGGCGATGCGCTTGAGCTCCTCCCAGTCCTTCCGCTTGGAGACAGCCTCGTAAAGCTCCCCCGCCTGACAGGCGGAGCCGATGATCAGCCCCTCCCGGAACTTGTCGATCTCACTCTTGGGCATGATGGGATAGCGCTTGTAGTGTTTCAGATGGGCGTCGGAGATGAGGCGGTAGAGGTTCCGCAGCCCCTGCTGGTTCTTGGCCAGCACGATGAGGTGCTTGGGCTGCCGCCGGGCCTTGCCCTTGCCCCGGAGAGCGACCATGGCCGGGTTGATGGCCTGGAGGGTATGGACCCCCATGTCGTCCAGCATCTGAAAAAAGGGAATGAGCATATAGGCCACCGTGGCGGCATCGTCGCTGGCCCGGTGGTGGTTGAAGGCGGGCAGGTTGAGCCGCGCGGCCACGATGTCCAGCTTGTATTTCCCCAGATCGGGCAGCAGGTTCTGGGCCAGGATGAGAGAGTCCAGCGCGGTGTTGGGAAAGGGTCTCCCCATCCGGCGGCAGCCCTCGGCGATGAAGCCCATGTCGAACTCGGCGTTGTGGGCGGCCAGGGGCCGTCCTGCGGCAAAGGTCAGGAAGGCGTCGATGGCCTCGGCCTGCCCGGGGGCCCCCTCCAGCATCTTGTCGGTGATGCCGGTAAGCTCCACGATCTGGCGGGAGAGCTTCCGCCCGGGGCTGACGAAGGTGTTGAAGGCCTCGCACACCTGCCCGTCCCGGAGGACCACCGCGCCGATCTCGATGATGAGGTCGTCCCGCTTGCTCAGGCCGGTGGTCTCAATGTCGAAGCAGACGATCTCTCCGTGGAAGTCCTGCTCGGCTGGGCCGTGCACCACCACCCGGTCGTCCACGTCGTTGATGAAGTAGGCCTCCACGCCGTAGAGGACTTTGATCTTCTTGGCCGCGTGCCAGGCGTCCGGGAAGGACTGGGCCACCCCGTGGTCGGTGATGGCCACCGCCCGGTGCCCCCACTGCTCCGCACGCTTCACCGCCGCTCCGGTGGGGGTGAGGGCGTCCATGCTGGACATGGTGGTATGGAGATGGAGCTCCACCCGCTTTTCGGGCGCGGTGTCCTTCCGCTCCTCCCGCTCCCCTTCCATGACGGCATAGGGCTCCAGCACCATGTCGTTTGTAAAACGGTCCAGGTTGAGCCTGCCTTGGACGAGAATGTGCATCCCCTCGTGGATACTGTCCACCAGGGCCTTCCCCTCGTCCCCGGGGAAAAACTTGCTGATCCGTACCGAACCGGTATAGTCGGTGACGTCGAAGCTGACCACCCAGGCTTTCCGCCGGGTCAGCTCCTTGTTCTCCACTGAAAACACATCGCCCTTCACCACCACCGTGCCCATGTCCAGATTGAGCTCCGACATGGGGATCGGGTCTTTTTTGATCTCATGCTGGCCGAAGATGAGCCGGGCCTTCTTTCCCCCCTGCTTCTTCTCTCTGGGCCGGGCAATTTTCAGGGAACGGAGGGCCTGGCGGCGGATCTCCTCGGTGCGGCGGAAGGCCTCCATGGCGGGATCCTCCGCCGGTGGGGCAGGCGTTTCCGGTTCCGCCGGGGGTTCCGGGAGAGAAACCCCCGGCTCGGGGGGCGGCTCCGGCAGAGGATGCTCCTCCGGGGGCGCGGCCTCCGCCGTCAGCTCCAGTTCCACCCGCTCCGCCTGATAGGCCCGGACCAGAGCGGTCTCCACCTTCCGGCGAAGCTCCTCCGCCGGAAAAACAGGACAGAGGACCCGGGCCTGAATGGCCCGGCTCCTCTTGTCGATTTCCGCCCCTGTCACGCACCAGCCGGAGACCAGTCCGGCCACCTCCGGCTGGGCGTTCAATGCGGAAAATAAAGTTAAAAACGGTATCTTTTGCGTCATGAGCACTCACACATCCAAGGTCAAAGTTCTGCGATCAGGGCAAACAGCTCGTCCACCAGCCGCTCCTGGGGGACTTTTTTCACGATCTCTCCCTTTCGGAAGAGCAGCCCCTCCCCCACGCCGCCGGCGATCCCCACGTCGGCGGCGGCGGCCTCGCCGGGGCCGTTCACCGCGCAGCCCATCACCGCCACGGTGATGGGCTTGTCCACGCGCTTGAGCCGCTCCTCCACTTCCCCAACCAGGGCGATGAGATCCACCCGGGTCCGGCCGCAGGTGGGACAGGAGATGAGCTCCGGCCCCTCCCGCCGCACGCCGGCGGCCTTCAGGATCTCCCGGGCGGCACGGACCTCCTCCACTGGGTCGGCGGAGAGGGAGACCCGCATGGTGTCCCCGATGCCCAGAGCCAGCAGCCCGCCGATGCCCACCGCGGACTTCAGGGTACCCATGCGAAGGGTCCCCGTCTCAGTGACCCCAATATGTAAAGGATAATCACTTTTCGTACTTATCAGCTGATAGGCCCGCATAGTTACGGGCACGGAGGAGGATTTCAACGAGACGCAGATGTCCCGAAACCCGCAGTCCTCCAGCAGCTTGATATGTCCAAAGGCGCTCTCCACCAGGGCTTCCGGCGTCACGCCCCCGAATCTGGCCAGCAGGGGCTTCTCCAGAGAGCCCCCGTTGACGCCGATTCGGATTGGAAGTCTTTTCGCTTTACAGGCATCCGCCACAGCGGCCACCCGATCCGGTCCGCCGATGTTGCCGGGGTTGATCCGCACCGCGTCACAGCCCTGCCGGACGCACTCCAGCGCCAGTCTGTAATCGAAGTGGATGTCTACCACCAGCGGGATGGAGATGGCGGCACGGATGGCCCCCACCGCCTCGGCTGCCCTCTGATCGGGGACGGCCACCCGGATGATCTCGCATCCGGCCTCTTCCAGGCGCCTGATCTGGGCCACGGTGGCCTCCACGTTGTGGGTGGGGGTGTTGGTCATGGACTGGATGGTGACCGGAGCGCCGCCCCCCACCGCCACGCCGCCCACATGGATCTGTCGTGTCAAGTCCGTCACACTCCAAACTTTTTGAGAATATCGCTGACCGTCACCGCCGCCATCAGCAGCATGAGGCAGATGAATCCGACGGTGCTCACCGCGCTCTGGTACTTGGGATCCAGCTTCTTCCGGGTCAGGCCGGTATAGACGCCGTTCACCGCCATGAAAAGGATCTGCCCCCCGTCCAAGGCGGGGATGGGCAGCAGGTTCATCACCGAGAGGTTGATGGAAATAAAGGACACCAGACTCAGAATATTCACCAGCGCTCCCAAAAACGCGGAGGTGCCCGCCGCCTCGGCTGCCTCGGCCCCCTCGGCCCCCACCTGTCCCACCATGTCGATGATGCCCAGAGGGCCGGACATATCCCGCAGGCCCACAGACCCCGAGATCAGATCGCCCAGGCTGTACCATACCATACGGATGTAGTCCACCGACTGGAACCAGGCATTTTTCAGCTTGACGCCCAGAGTGGCCCGCTCAGTCTCGGAGAGGGTGATCCCCAGCATAAATTGGGACTCCCCGGTGGTCTCATTTGTATAGGGGGTCAGCTTCACATCCCGGTTGCGGTATCGAACCCCGTCCCGTTCCACCAGCAGATCCACACTGTCCCCCTTCACCCGACTGAGAAAGAAGGACACGTCCTGCTGGAGATAGACAGGGTGGCCGTCCACGGCCAGGATCCGATCTCCCGGCTGAAGTGCGGAGCCGTAGGCATAAGCGTCCTCCCGAACAGTTGAAATCACCGGCGTATAAAAGTCCGTTGCCTGAGAAAAGAGGCAGAGAATGATGACAAAGC
This sequence comes from Candidatus Pseudoscillospira sp. SGI.172, assembly GCF_050313575.1. Classification (NCBI taxonomy): domain Bacteria; kingdom Bacillati; phylum Bacillota; class Clostridia; genus Candidatus Pseudoscillospira; species Candidatus Pseudoscillospira sp. SGI.172. Next base: position 5,977 of record NZ_JBNPLQ010000011.1, read on the forward strand.
CGGTGAGAAAATTCATAAACACCCCCGCCAGCAAAATGACCAGCCGCTGGGGCCAGGGCCGGTTGGGAAAGGCTCTGGGATCTCCGGACTCGCCCTCCTCCTCCCCCTCCATGGCGCAGAACCCGCCGATGGGAAAGAGGCGGAAGGAGTAGTCGGTCTCCCCCTTCTTCCTGTGGACGATCTGGGGGCCCATACCGATGGAGAATTCGTTCACCTTCACCCCGCACAGCTTGGCGGCGGCAAAGTGGCCGAACTCGTGCAGGGCTATGAGGATGCCGAACATGAGGATTGCAATCAGAATATAAAGTACCAAAGGTCGTACCTCCATACGCGGGGCGTCAGGGAACAGGGCCGCCGCAGAGTTACCCCCCCGCCGCTCTTCGGGCGGCGGCGTCGGCCGCCAGGATCTCGTCCAGGGTGGGACTCTGGACCGCGGGTACCGCATCCATAGCCCGCGCCACCCGCCGGACGATCTCCCCAAAGCCGATCTTCCCCGCCAAAAAGTCCCCCACAGCCGCCTCGTTGGCGCCGCTGAGGATGGCGGTGGCGGTACCTCCTGTCCGGGCGGCTGCCTTGGCCAGCGCCAGGCAGGGGAAATTTTCTTCGTTGGGGGGTGCGAACGTAAGGGGCGGGCAGTTCAGCAGGTCCAGGGGCGCGGCGGGGCCGCAGGTCCGCTCCGGCCAGGTGAGCGCGTACTGGATGGGCAGGCGCATGTCCGCCGAACCCAGCTGCGCGAGGATGGCATTATCACAGTATTCCACCAAAGAGTGAATGATACTCTCCCGGTGGATCACCACCGAAATTTTTTCCAGCGGCATCTCGTAAAGGCGCATGGCCTCAATGACCTCCAGGCCCTTGTTCATCATGGTGGCCGAGTCCACGGTGATCTTGGCTCCCATGGACCAGTTGGGATGCCGGAGGGCCTGTTCCACCGTCACCCCCTCCAGCTCCTCCAGCTTTTTCCCGAAAAAGGGGCCGCCGGAAGCGGTGAGGATGAGCCTCCGGATCTCTCCCCGGTCCCGACAGCCTTGAAGGCATTGGAAGATGGCGGAGTGTTCCGAGTCCACGGGCACCACCTCCCCGCCGCAGCGGCGGGCCGTCTCCATCACCAGCTCCCCGGCGCACACCAGGGTCTCCTTGTTGGCCAGCGCCACCCGCCGCCCCAGTTCCAGGGCCGCCAGCGTGGGGCGAAGCCCCACCATGCCCATCACGGCGGTGAGCACCACGTCGGTGCCGTCCAGAGCGGCGGCCTCCAAAAGTCCCTCCATCCCTCCGGCCACCCGAATACCGGTATCAGCCAGCCGGAGCTTCAGTTCCCCGGCGGCCGCCGGGTCCATGCACACCGCCAGCCGGGGGCGGAATTTTCGGCACTGCGCCTCCAGCAGCTCCACACTGCGGTTGGCAGTAAGGGCCGTGACGGTGAGGCCAAGGGTCTCCGCCACCTCCAGGGACTGCCGCCCAATAGAGCCGGTGGAGCCCAGCAACGCGATCGTTTTCATCTCTTATTTCACCACCGGAAGAAGATGGATGAGCAGTTCAATGAGGGGCGCGCAGAAGATCACGCTGTCGAACCGGTCGAGGATCCCGCCGTGTCCGGGCAAGATGTTGCCGAAGTCCTTGATGCCGTATTCCCGCTTGATGTAGGAAAAAGACAGATCCCCCAGCTGGGACAGCACGCTCCCCAGAACACCGTAAACGATGAGGACGGAGAATCGGAGCCCTTCCAGGTGAAACAGTCCCCGGGCTACCAGGCCGTAAATCATCATACCCAATACTGCGCCTGCCAGGCCGCCGACGGCACCCTCCACTGTCTTTTTGGGAGAGAGATCCGGGGCCAGCTTGTGCCGGCCGAAGAGCATTCCGGCAAACAGGGCGCAGGCGTCGCTCATAAAAGCCGCCACAAAGGGCAGCAGGACATAAAACTCCCACCCCGCCATGTGGCGGATCCGCAGGAACGAGGACAAAAAGAAAGGAATGACTACGGAAAGGAAGAAGGTTCCCCCCATTTTTTCCAGCCCCACCTGCTTGCGGCTCCCGATGGCCTCACAGAAGAGGAGCACCACGTAGAGAAACAGTCCGCACAGCGCCGGCAGGGGCCGCCCATCGTAATAGACCCAGAACGGGATCACCGCCGCCAGCAGAATAGAATAGGCGGCGATCCGGGAGTGTTTCAGAAAATTGGTGGCGCACAGCGCCTCATAGACGGCGATCCCGGAGAGGATCGCCACGGCGATCGAGAGTGCGATAGGGGGCGCCGCATAGAGCACCAAAAAAATGACGGGAACAAAAACCACAGCTACCAGTATCCGCTTGAGCAAGTCAAATCCCTCCAAATCGGCGTGAGCGGCTCTGATAGACCGCCAGAGCACGGCGCAGTTCCTCTTTGCTGAAGTCGGGCCAGTTCACATCAGTGAAGTAAAATTCGGCGTAAGCCGACTGCCACAGCAGGAAGTTGGAGATCCGCACTTCCCCGCCGGGCCGGATGACCAGGTCGGGATCGGGCACCCCGGCAGACCAGAGGTACCCGGAAAATTGCCCGTCTGTGAGGCTCTCCGGTGCGTCTTTCCCGGCGGCGCAGTCGGCGGCGAATGCGCGGGCCGCCCGCAGGAGCTCATCCCGCCCGCCATAGTTGAGGCAGATGTTTACCTGGCAGCCGTCAAACTTGGCCGAGGAGCGCTCCGTCTCCTCGCAGAGTGTCCGCAGTTCCGGAGTCAGGGGGGTGAGATCTCCGAAAAAGCAGAAGCGGACCTTCTCCTTCTCCATGTCGGAGATGGCCTCCATAAGATATTTTTTCAGCAGCTTCATAATGGCGGAGACCTCCTCCGCCGGCCGCTTCCAGTTCTCCGTGGAGAAGGCGTAGACGGTCAGATAGGAGATGCCGATCTCCCGGCAGTAGGTGGCAATCGTGCGGAAGGTCTCCGCCCCTGCGGCATGGCCTGCCGTCCGAGGCAGGCCGCGGCTCTTGGCCCAGCGGCCGTTTCCGTCCATGATGATGGCCACATGGCGGGGCAGGTGGCTGAAATCCACCTTCGTCTCTTCTTTTTTCCCAAACAGGGGCATTCCCGGAACCTCCCGTTGTGACAGCAACGGATTTCCCGCCGGGCTTTACCGGTGGGAAATCCGTCCTTGTCTTTGTGTTGGCTTTGACAGCGTTACACCGCCATGAGTTCTTTGTCCTTCTTGGCGGAGAGATCATCCAGGTGCTTGCAGTACTTGTCGGTCATGTCCTGCAGCTCCTTTTCGCAGTCCTTGCGGTCATCCTCGGTCATGTCGCCCTTCTTCTCGGCGGCCTTGAGCTTTTCCATGGCGTCCCGGCGGATGTTGCGCACGGCGATCTTGCCGTTCTCAGCGTACTTCTTCACCTGTTTGGTCAATTCCTTGCGGCGCTCCTCGGTGAGCTGCGGAAAAAGAAGGCGGATGACCTTGCCGTCGTTTTGTGGGTTGATGCCCAGGTCGGAAACCTGGATGGCCTTTTCAATGGCCTTCAGCAGGGAGCTGTCCCAGGGCTGGATCATCAGGCTGCGGGGATCGGGGGAAGAGATGGCGGCCACCTGGTTGATGGGGGTGGGCGTACCATAGTAGTCCACGGTGATCTTGTCCAGAACGGCAGCGTTGGCGCGGCCTGCCCGCACAGAGGCAAAGTCGCTCATCACCACTTCGATGGTCTTTTGCATCTTGATGTCAAAGTCCTTGTTAAATTCCTGCATCTTACTTTACCTCCTTAATGACCGTACCGATCCTCTCGCCCATGACCACCCGGTAGATGTTCTTCGGATCTTTGAGGGCAAAGAGGACCACGGGGATCTTGTTGTCCATGGACAGGGATGTGGCGGTGGAGTCCATCACCTCCAGATGCTGGGCCAGGATCTCATCATAGGTAATGGAGTCGTACTTCACCGCGGTGGCGTCTTTCCTGGGATCGGCAGAATAGATGCCGTCGATGTTCTTGGCCAGAAGGATCACATCGGCATCGATCTCGGCGGCCCGGAGCACCGCGGCGGTATCGGTAGAGAAGAACGGGTTGCCGGTGCCGCAGCCGAAGATGACCACTCTCCCCTTCTCCAGATGCCGGATGGCCCGGGAGCGGATATAGGGCTCCGCGATGGCCCGCATCTCAATGGCGGTCTGGACCCGGACCTCGACCCCGTGCTGCTCCAGCACGTCCGCCACGGCCAGACAGTTGAGCGTGGTGGCCAGCATCCCCATGTGGTCGGCGCGGGTGCGCTCCATCTTGTCGCCGCCGTCCTTGACGCCGCGCCAGAAATTACCACCACCCACAACGATGCCCACCTGGACGCCCTCCTCGGTGCACTTCTGAATGACCTTGCACACCTCTCCGATCACATCAAAATCCAGGCCCCGCCCGGCATCGCCGGCCAGAGCCTCGCCGCTGATCTTCAATAGTACCCGCTTATATTTTGGGTTTGACATGATGACACCCCTTCAGTGGATATAATATTACAAGTTCTATTTTAATATAGTTTTCTATTTTTGCATAGGGGGGAAGGCGAAGTTTTTACAAAATGTTCGCACCCCGGAAACAACCGGAATTGACTTTTTTAGGCGACAGTTGTAGAATTAATCCGTAAATATGGGAAAGAAAGGACGCGGAACTATGTCTATCAAAATCACCACCGACAGCACCGCAGATTTGACACCGGAGCTGTTGGAGCGTTACCAGATCGAAGTCCTTCCGCTGACCATCAACCTGGGAGACAAGGGTTATCGGGACGGGCTGGAGATCTCCCGGGACGATATCTTCCGCCATGTGGACGCCGGAGGAGACCTGCCCAAGACTTCGGCGGTCAGCGTAGCTGAGTTCCACGACTGCTTCACCCGCCTCTCTCCTCTGCACGAGGCGGTCATCAATGTGGACATCGGGTCCAAGATGTCCGCCTGCTATCAAAACGCCTGCATCGCCGCAGAGGAGTTCGACAACGTATACGTCATTGACAGCGGCTCCCTTTCCGCCGGACAGGGTCTGGTGGCCGTCGCCGGGGCGATTGCCGCAGCTTCGGGCATGGAGCCAAGGGCCGTGGTGGAGTACATGAAAGACTACGCCGCCCGGGTGGAGACCACCTTCACCGTGGATCGTCTGGATTACCTCTGCAAGGGCGGGCGCTGCTCCGCCGTGGCGGCCATGGGAGCCAACCTGCTGCGGCTCAAGCCCTGCATCGAGGCAAGGGACGGAGCCCTGGCAGTGGGAAAAAAGTACCGCGGCTCCTTCACCAAAGCCTTGTGCGACTACGCCCGGGACCGCATCGCCGGCCGGGACGACCTGGATCTCACCATGTGCTGTGTGGCCCATCCGGACGCGCCCCGGGAGGCAGTAGAGACGGTCATGGACGAGATCCGCAGTCTGGCCCCCTTCCAGGAGGTGGTGGAGGTGCGCTGCGGCAGCACCGTGTCCAGCCACTGCGGACCCGCCACAGTGGGCATCATGTTCGCCCACAAATAACGGCAGTTGACGAAAGCGCCCGACGGAATTGTTTCCGTCTGGCGCTTTTCTTCGCTTTGCCGTCAGGGGCAGGCAGGCTCGGAGCCGCCCTCCGCGCCCAGCGGATCGATCACATTGCGGATGATGTGGCGGGTAAACAGGACGCAAAGCGTCACCGAGAAGAGCTCGGAGATGGGGAAGGCAAGCCAAACCAGCTCCACCCGGCCGCTGAAGGAGAGCAGGAAGGCCACGGGGAGCAGCACCACAAGCTGCCGGATGATGGAGACCACCATGCTCAGCACGCCGTGTCCCAGCGCCTGGAAGGTGGAGCTGGAGACGATGCCGAACCCGGCGAAGGTGAAGCTGGTGCAGATGATACGCAGCGCGGGCACACCGATGGCGAGCATCTCGTCGGAAGCCTCGAAGAGCCCCAGAAGCTGGGCCGGGAAAATTTCGGCTGCCGCCAGGCCCGCCAGCATGATGCACACGGCGGTGATGGCGGAGAGCTTCATGGTCTTGAGAATGCGCTCCCGGTTCCGGGCGCCGTAGTTGTAGGCAATGATGGGCACCATGCCGTTGTTGAGACCGAACACGGGCATAAAGATGAAGCTCTGGAGCTTGAAGTAGACGCTGAACACCGCCGTGGCCGCGTCGGTGAATCCGATGAGGATCTTGTTCATCCCAAAGACCATCACCGAGCCGATGGAGTTCATCACCATGGTTGGGATACCTACGGCGTAGATCCGGCGGATCACGCGGCTTCTGGGCTTGAGATAGTGGAAGGAAAAGGTCAGATCACGATTGAACCTGAGGTTCATGATCACCGACATCACCGCACCGATGATCTGGCCGATGACCGTGGCGGCGGCGGCGCCCGCTACCCCCATCTCCGGGAAGGGCCCCAGGCCGAAGATCAGCACCGGGTCCATTACGATGTTGATGACGGCCCCCACGCCCTGGGTGGCCATGGTGAGGGCTGTCTTACCGGTGGACTGGAGCAGGCGATCGAACATGACGCCCATAAACATGCCCACCGAGCAGCCGCAGCAGATGGTGAGATAAGAGGTCCCCTGCTCTACGATGCCAGGAATGTCGGTCTGGAGCAGAAAGAAGGGCCGGGCCGCTGCCACCCCCGCCGTCATGAAAATGAGGCAACTGATGACGCTGAGGAAGATCCCGTTTCCGGCGGCCTCGTTGGCCGTCTCGAACTCCTTCTCTCCCAGGCTTCGGGACAGCAGCGCATTGACGCCCACGCCAGTGCCCACGCCCACTGCGATCATCAGATTCTGCACCGGAAAGGACATCCCCACCGCGTTGAGGGCATCCTGACTGATCTTAGCCACAAAATAGCTGTCCACCACGTTGTACAATGCCTGCACCAGCATGGCCAGCATCATGGGCACAGACATGTTCCGCAGCAGCTTTCCCACCGGCATGACGCCCATCTTGTTCTCTCTGATCCGTTCCGACACAGTTGACCTCCTTGTCTCGCCGAAACACACAATTACGGCGTAAAAGGGGCCGCAACCAACGTTGCGGCCCGCAATGATTTTATTTATTATACAGGAAAAGCCATTTTCTGTCAAGCCCCACCCTCAGCTGTCCTTATTCGCGGTGTGGAACTGCTTCAAATTGCCGATCTTTTGGCTCCGCCGCTCCAACTCATCCTCCACGGCGGACAGGGAAATGTTCTGATCCGCCATCATCACCAGCAGGTGGTAAATAAGATCGGAGATCTCCCCCACCGTCTCGCTCTCCACGCCGTTTTTGGCGGCGATGATGGTCTCAGCACTCTCTTCCCCCACCTTTTTCAGGATCTTATCCAGTCCCTTTTCAAAGAGATAGCAGGTATAAGAGCCCTCCTGAGGACTGTTTTTCCGTTCAAGAATGACATTGTAGAGCGTTTGAAATGTATTATCCATGGTCGTTTTCCTCCCAAACGGTATTGAAAAAACAGGAGGGCGCTCCGGTATGGCAGGCGGGGCCCTCGGGGATGCAGAAATAGAGCAGAGTATCGGTATCACAGTCGGTGACGATCTTCTTCACATGGAGGAAATGCCCGGAGCTCTCCCCCTTGTTCCAGAGCTTCTTCCGGCTCCGGGACCAGAACCAGGCGGTCCTGGTCACCAGCGTCCGTTCCGCCGCCTCCCGGTTGGTGAAGCCCAACATCAGGACTTCCCTGGTATGGGCATGCTGGATAATGACGGGAATGAGCTCCGACTTTTGAAACAGGCAGTCCAGATCAAGCATATTCTCTCCTCCTCACCGCACAGGGATACCGCGCCGGACCAGATCCCGCTTGACCTGGGGCACCGTCAGCTCCCCGAAGTGGAACAGAGACGCCGCCAGGGCGGCGTCGCAGCCGGTCTCCTCAAATACCTGCGCAAAGTGTTCCAGCGCGCCGCAGCCGCCGGAGGCGATCACCGGGATGGTCACTGCATCGGTCACCGCCCGGGTGAGCGCCAGGTCGAACCCGGCCTTGGTCCCGTCCGCATCCATGGAGGTGAGGAGGATCTCTCCCGCCCCCAGGCGCTGTCCCTCCCTGGCCCACGCCACCGCGTCCAGCCCGGTGGGCGTCCGGCCCCCGGCGGTGACCACCTCCCAGATGCCGTCCCCCCGCGCCCTGGCGTCGATGGCCAGCACCACGCACTGGCTGCCGAAGCGCTCCGCCGCCCGGGAAATCAGAGTTGGATCCTTCACCGCGGCGGAGTTGACCGAGATTTTGTCCGCCCCTGCCCGGAGCAGCTGCTGAAAATCCTCCATCGTCCGGATCCCTCCCCCCACCGTGAGGGGCACAAAAACCTGGGCGGCCGCGCGCTCCACCACGCCGGCCACTGTGGCCCGGTCGTCGCTGGTGGCGGTGATGTCCAGAAAGACGATCTCGTCCGCCCCCTGGTCGGAGTAGTACTTTGCCAACGCCACAGGATCTCCCGCATCTCTGATATTGATAAAGTTAATTCCCTTTACAACCCTTCCGTCCCGGACATCCAGGCAGGGAATAATGCGTTTTGCCAGCATGGAGCCACCCTCCATCAATTCTGCGGCCCGGCCGCCGCCAGCGCGGCGTCCAGATCCAGCGTCCCGGCGTAACAGGCCTTCCCGATGATCGCCCCGTAGAGCCCCAGCGCCCGGAGTTTTTTTACGTCCTCCAGGGTGGTCACGCCTCCCGAGGCCACGATCCTACAGGACACCGCCCCCGCCAGCCGCTCCAGCTGAGAGAAGCTGGGGCCGGACAACATCCCATCCATTGCAATGTCTGTATAGATGATATACTTTACCCCAACTTCTTCCATTTCCCGGGCAAACTCCACCCCATCCCGGCCGGAGTCCTCCTCCCAGCCTGCAGTGCGTACCCGCCCGTCCAGGCAGTCGATCCCAACGGCGATGCGCGCCCCGTAGCGCTCCACCGCCCGGGCAGCAAACCCCGGGTCGTTCACCGCGGCGGAACCGATGACCATGCGGGAAACTCCCATGGCATCGGCGGCCTCCAGGTCGGCCATGGAGCGCATCCCGCCTCCCAGTTCCACCTTCAGGCCGGATCGGGCGGCCACGCCAGCCGCCAGAGCGGCATTTTTGCGCGTACCGTCCCGGGCGCCGTCCAGATCCACCATGTGGACCCACTCCACGCCCGCGGCGGCAAAGCCCGCGACGGTATCCTCCGGGCTGTCCGCCACCTGATGGACGGTGTCAAAGGAACCCTTTCGCAGCCGGACACACCGGCCGTCTTTTAAGTCGATCGCAGGCAGCAGGATCATCGGCTCAACTCCCCGAAGTTTTTTAAGATTTGGAGCCCGGCCTCCCCGCTTTTCTCCGGGTGGAACTGGCAGCCATAGACGTTGCCACGGTGTACCGCGGCCACCACCGAAGCGCCGTAGTCGGTGCGGGCGGCCACGTCCTCCTCCCGGGCGGCCTTTCCGCAAAAGGAGTGGACGAAATAGACATAGGTCCCATCCTCCAGACCCCGGAAGATGGGACAGTCGTTGGAAAAAGTCAGGCTGTTCCACCCGATGTGTGGCAGCTTACGGCTCGTCTCGATCCGCTCCACCGTTCCGGGGATCAGCCCCAGTCCCACGCAGGGCCGCACTTCCTGCCCCGTCTCAAACAGGAGCTGCATCCCCAGGCAGATTCCCAAGACCGGCTTTTTCAATATCTGTAAAGCAATTTTACTATCCAGATTATTCTTTCTCAGCCGCTCTGCGGCATCGGGAAAAGCTCCCACACCTGGCAAAATAACGGCCTCCGCCCGCTCCAACTCTCCGGCGTCGCCGGTGATGGCGGTATCAAAACCCAGCCAGGACATGGCGTTGGCCACACTCTTTAAATTTCCCACGCCGTAGTCCACGATGGCGGTATAACCCATTTCGGTCTCCCCTTTCCGTTACAGAAGTCCCTTAGCGGAGGCCACACCGTCCCCTTCCACCGCAGCGGCCACCTTGAGGGCCAGACCCAGGGACTTGAAGAGGGCCTCTGTGATGTGGTGTGCGTTTTTTCCATAGAGACAGCTCATATGTAAAGTAATTCCGCTATTCACCGCAAATGCCCTCATGAACTCCTCTGTCAGACAGGAATGATAGGCTCCCACGGCAGATTGTGGCATCTCAGCCTCATAGACCAGGAAAGGCCGGTTGGAAATGTCCAGCACCGTGCGGCAGAGGGCCTCATCCATGGGAACAAAGGCCGTGCCGAACCGGGCAATCCCCCGCTTGTCCCCCAGCGCCTCCCGCAGGGCCTGCCCCAGGCAGATTCCCACATCCTCCACAGTGTGGTGGCCGTCCACATTAAGGTCTCCGACGGCCTTCAGTTCCAAACCGAATCCGGAATAGAAGGCAAAAGCGGTGAGCATGTGGTCAAAAAAGCCGATCCCGGTGTCCACCCGGGTCTCTCCTCCGTCCAGACAGAGGGTCAGGGAAATTTGCGTCTCTTTTGTTTCCCGGGAAATTCTGGAAGTCCTCATACCCGCTCCTCCTTCTGCGCCGCGCTGCTCATTCAAATCGGACCCGGATGGAATTGGCGTGGGCGGTGAGCTTCTCGCTTTCCGCCAGAGCAATGATTTCGTCCTTCACCGGCTCCAGGGCCGCCCGGTCATATTGAATGACACTCATGGTCTTTAAAAAACTCACTGCCGACAGGGGTGAAAAGAACCGGGCGGTCCCAGAAGTGGGCAGCACGTGGTTGGGGCCCGCCAGATAATCGCCCAGCGGCTCGGGTGACCAGCTGCCCAGAAATACTGCCCCGGCGTTTTTGATCCGAGGCAACAGCTCCCTCGGATTTTTTGTCACAAGTTCCAGGTGCTCGGGGGCGATCTCATTGACAAGTGTTATTGCTTGCTCTATGTTGTTGCAGGCCACGGCGCAGCCGAAGTCCCGGATAGACGCCTCCATGATCTCGGAGCGCTCCAGATATCCGGTCTGCCGGATGATCTCCCCATCCACCGCCCGGGCCAGGTCTGCGCTGGTGGTAAGCAGCACCGCCGAAGCCAGCTTGTCGTGCTCGGCCTGGCTCAGGAGGTCGGCCGCCACAAACTTGGGATCGGCCGTCTCGTCCGCCACCACCAGCACTTCGGAAGGCCCCGCCACCATATCGATGTCCACGCATCCATAGACCTGCCGCTTGGCCGAGGCCACGTAGGCGTTGCCTGGGCCCACCAGCTTGTCCACCCGTGGAATGAACCCGGCCCCGTAGGCCAGCGCCGCCACCGCCTGAGCCCCGCCCACGGCGATGACCCTGTCCACCCCGGCGATCCGGGCGGCGGCCAAAACCGCCGCATTCAGATTTTCCGTGGGGGGCGTGACCATAACGACCTCCCGGACCCCGGCCACCTTGGCGGGGACGGCATTCATGAGGACGGAGGAAGGATAGGCCGCCGTCCCACCCGGGACGTAAATGCCAACCCGGTCCAGCCCTCTCACCACCCGGCCCACCAAGCCGCTGTCCAGAGAGGGCCAGGTCTCGCTCACCGAGAGCAGCCGCCGGTTATAGTCCCGGATATTGGCCGCCGCATGCTCCAGCGCCGCGATCAGCGGCTGCGGGCAGGCGGCATAGGCCGCCTCCAGTTCCTCTGAGCCGATTTCCCGGGGTTCGGCCCGGTCAAAGCGTATGGAGTACTCCTTTACAGCCGAAAAGCCATTTTCCTTTACATCTTTTAAGATGGCGGAGACTGCGGCGTCGATGGCGGTATTGGCGCTGGCTGCTCTGGCCCGCATGGCCCCGATCACCTTCCGCTCCTCTGTCCCGTTGGCCAAAACAATATTCAGCATGGCGTTTCCCGCTCCAGTCCGGACTGGCACTTGGCGATCAAGTCCAAAATTTCTTGTTTCTTCAGCTTCATGGCCGCTGTGTTGACGATCAGCCGGGCGGACACGTCGGCCACATCCTCGATGGGCACCAGTCCGTTCTCCCGCAGGGTCGCCCCGGTCTCCACGATGTCCACGATGGCGTCGGCCAGACCCAGGATGGGGGCCAGCTCCACCGAGCCCTCGATCTTGATGATCTCCACATCCATGCCCTTCTCCGCAAAGAAGCGCTTGGCCACGTTGGGGTACTTGGTGGCCACCCGGCGGGTGCGGTAGGTGCCGTAAAAGTCCGTCCCCTCCTTCACCGCCAGGGCGAACCGGCACTTCCCAAAGCCCAGATCCAGCACCTCGTAAAAGGGGCTGCCGCTCTGCTCCAGGATGGTGTCCTTTCCCACCACGCCCAGGTCGCAGACCCCGTGCTCCACATAGGTGATAACGTCGGGGGCCTTGGCCAGCACCGCATCCAGGGGATAGTCGGGCAAAGGGTGCACCAGCCGTCTCCCAGGGTGCCGCACCGGCTCACAGTCCAGTCCTGCCCGCTCCAGCAGCTCCACCGTCTGATCCTGAAGCCGCCCTTTGGTGAGCGCCAGACGCAGCCTGCCGGTTCCATCCTGTATAGTAGAACCGCTTGTCACTAAATCCACATCAACGGCAAACCCCACCGCGGGGGCTGGGCGGCCAAAGGCCCCCAGCAGGTTGTCGTATCGCCCTCCGGAGAGGACAGGTGCGCCTACCTCCTGGGCATAGCCACGAAACACCAGGCCGGTGTAGTAATCGATCTGGTGCACCAGACCCAGGTCAAAGCGGACGAATTCCCCGTCCCCTGCCGCCGCCAGAGCCGCTGAGAGCTCCCGGAGATATTGCAGCTCCGGCTGGGAGCCGATCAGGGCCTCTGCCTCGTCCAGCACCTCTGTCCCTCCAAAGAGACGTGAGAGCCGGGACAAAAGGGCATAGGCCGGTTTTTCCCGATGAGGCCGCAGGAAGTCGTCCAGCGCCGCGAAATGCTTCCCCTCGATGAGGGCGCGCATCTCTTCCACCTGGGGCTCACTCATCCCCATCTGGTCGGCCAAAACCCGGAAGAGACCGGCATGGCCCAACTCGATATGAAAGCCCTGGGGACACACTGTTTTCAGCGCCTCCACCGCCAGGGTGACCGCCTCCACATCCGCCTCCAGTCCTCCTGCGCCCAGCAGCTCGATGCCGCACTGGGGGATCTCGCTGCTGCCCCCCCGGTGGGCGGCCCCCGAGCGGAACACCGTCTCATTGTAATAGAGCCTCTGGGGCAGCGGCACCGTTTTCAGCTTGGTGGCCGCCACCCGGGCAATGGGGGTGGTGCAGTCCGGCCGCATGACCATCAGCTTCCCGGAGCGATCCACGATCTTCAGCATGTACTCCTGAGGAATGGGGTTGCCCGACTGGAGAAACAGGTCGTAGTACTCCACCTCCGGCGTCCGGATCTCCTCATAGCCCCTGCCCCGAAAAAGTTCCGTCAGTTTATTCTGCGCGGCGCAGAAATCCTGGCACTCCGAAAACAGGCGGTCCCTCGTCCCCTCCGGCGTCGCGATCACACTCATACCGCCAATCCCCCTCACTTTTACACTTTACCACGCTAATATACTACACTATCAGTCTTCTGTCAAGAGAAAACCGAAAAACAGCCGGCCGTCGGACGGAGAGGACAAAAAAATCCCTGCGGCAGAGGTACCTGCCACAGGGAAACATGGTTACGGTGCACCCCCCGCTAAGCGGTGATGTTCCGGATTTCGGATGCAAAGCGTCTGATCTCCAGCGGCGTGTTGAAGTCGGAGAAGCTGGCCCGGACCGTCCCCTTTTCCAGGGTCCCGGCACTCCGATGGGCATAGGGGGCGCAGTGGAGCCCTGCCCGCACCGCGATCCCCTTCTCTCCCAGGGCCTCACCCACAGTCTCACAGTCCTTCCCCTCCACAGAAAAAGAGAGCACGCCCGCCTGCCGCTCCGGCCGGGGAGAGTCATAGACCTTTACTCCGGGCAAAGCGGAGAGTTCGGAGGCCGCCTGGATCATCAGATCCCGCTCCCGGCGGAGAATGGCATCCTCTCCCCGCTGAGAAACATACCGGATCCCGGCCAGAAGCCCGGCGATCCCGGGAACGTTGTGAGTCCCGGCCTCCAAACGGTCAGGCAGAAAGTCCGGCATCTCCTGACGGGCAGAGAGGCTCCCCGTCCCGCCCTCCAGGAGCGTTTTGATCGGAGTTCCATCTCCGCAGAGCAGCAGCCCGGTCCCCTGGGGGCCGTACAGCCCCTTGTGCCCCGGCATGGCGATAAAAGCGCAGCCCAGTTCCGCCAGGTGGACGGGCAGACAGCCCGCGGACTGGGAGGCATCCAGAAGGAAGGGCACGCCCCTCTTCCGGCACAGCTCCGCCACCTCGCCCACCGGCAGAATATAGCCAAACACATTGGAGACGTGGGTACAGACAACGCACGCCGTCTCCGGGGTGATCAGCCGGTCGAACTCCGCCATCAGCGCCTCCGGCTGAAACAGCGGAGCCCTGGCCACCTGGATGTTGCAACCCAACACCGTCAGCGGACGGGTGACCGCGTTGTGCTCATAGCCCGAGACCACCACCGTGTCCCCCGGCCGCACCAGAGATTTGATGGCCAGGTTGAGGGCATGGGTGGCGTTCATGGTAAAGATGACATTTTCCGGATCCGACACATGAAACAGCTCCGCCGCCGCCTGTCGGCAGGCAAAGGCGGTGTCTGCCGACAGCATGGCCGGCTTGTGTCCTCCCCGGCCGAGGCTGGCACAGTGTTTGAGTGCGGAGACCATTGCCCGGGCTACGGCGGGCGGTTTTTGCAGCGTGGTGGCTGCACTGTCCAGATAAATCATCAAAGCAGCACCTCCTTATAGCTTCCGTCGCTGGCCATAATGAACACCCGCTTGGGCGACAGACCCGCTTTGGCCAGGACTAGCAGCGCAGGAGCCAGATTCCGCTCCGAGACCTTGACCGAGTGGCTGCAGCCCTCGCTGTCGATCACCTTTGGGGACCGCAGGATATGAGCCGTGATTCCGGCGCGTTCCAGCGCGGTCTGCGTCCGCTGGGCATAGGTCAGGGAGCGGCAGACAATAAGATAATAGACCATTCAATGACCATTCCTTTCCAGGTCGTGGGAAAAAGAGGAGCGCCGGCGCTCCTCCCTGCCCTGAGAGAAATGGCCTCTCACCAAAAGAGGCAAAAACGCTCCTCTCAGCGCATTCTATGCGCGAGAGGAGCGTTTTGGAACGTCCCGCTTCTTACCGGTCGTCTGCCTCAAGGATCAGCGCCATCGCATGGGCCGCCATCCCTTCACCGCTGCCGGTGAATCCCAGCTTTTCCTCGGTGGTGGCCTTTACGCTGATCCGATCCGGGGCGACCCCCAGCCGTACAGCCAGGTTTTCCCGCATCCTATCCAGATAGGGCGCCAGCTTGGGCCGCTGAGCCAGGACGGTGGCGTCCACATTTCCCACTCGGAAACCCCGAGCCCTCAGCTGCCGCATCACTTCCTCCAGCAGCTTCAGACTGTCCGCACCGGCAAAGGCCGGGTCACTGTCCGGGAAAAAGTGTCCGATGTCTCCCAGGGCACAGGCCCCCAGCAGAGCGTCCATCACCGCGTGGGTGAGCACGTCGGCGTCAGAGTGGCCCAGCAGGCCTTTTTCAAAGGGGATCTCCACCCCGCCCAGGAGCAGCTTCCGCCCCTCGGTCAGGCGGTGGACATCATAACCGTGTCCGATCCTCACAGCGCTCCCCTCCTCTCCAAAATGGACTCGGCTACCGCCAGATCCTCCGGGGTGGTCAGCTTGATATTCTCATAGGAGCCGGCCGTCAACCGCACCGACATTCCAAGCCGCTCCACGGCAGAGCAGTCGTCGGTGAGCTCCGCCCCCTCGGCCAGTGCCTTCTCCAGCGCACCCAGAAGGAGCCCGTGCTCAAACACCTGGGGGGTCTGCACCGCGTAGAGCTCCGACCGGTCGGGCGTACTTTCCACCACACCGTTCACCGCCCGCTTGATGGTGTCCTTCACAGGGACGGCCGGGGCCGCCGCGCCGTACTGTTCCGCCGTTTTCAGCACCTTCTCCAGAAGATCCCGGGTAATCAGGGGACGGGCCGCATCGTGAACGGCGATGAGCTCCGCCGCAGGATCTGCCTCCCGGACGCCTGCCAGTACCGACTCTGTCCGGCTCTCTCCTCCCACCACCACTTTATGTACCTTGACAAGACCCGCGTCCCTGCACAGCTGGCCCACAGGGACGATCAGATCCTCCCGGGTAACCACCACGATTTCAGTGATCCCGGCACACTGCTCCAACGCCCACAGCGTACGGAGCAGGACAGGTACATCCCCCAGGGGGAGCATCAGCTTATCTTCGCCCATCCGGGTGGAACGGCCTGCCGCCGGTACCACAGCCGTACACCGCGTAACGGGCGGGCCGGCTCTTCGAAAGACTTTTTGCAGAAGTCCCACAATTTTCTCCTCTTTTCCGTCCGATTTTGGATAAAAAAGGAACCGAAAAACACCTCCTGCCTGAGAAACACCGGCAGGGGCGTCCGCAGTCTGCCCGCAGGCGAACGCGGTCTTGCCTCAATGCGTTTCTGAAACAGAGGGCTTGACGGTTCCTCTCTTATTTGAAATCCGTTCGCTGCCGCACCAGCCGGACAGCCCCGGACCATTCTATTGGGCCATCGCCCGGTTTATGCGCCGCTCCACCTCTTCATAGCTGGCGCTTTCGGACAGCACGATCTCGGAGATCAGGATCTGCTTGGCCGAATGGAGCATCTTGCGCTCCCCGGTAGACAGGCCCTTTACTCCGTCCCGCAGAATCAAGCTTTTGACCACTCGGGCGACCTCGAGCAGATTTCCGCTCTTGAGCCGCACCATATTTTCCCGGTAACGCCGGTTCCAGTTCGGGTCTGCATCCACCTGAATGGAGGGGATCGCGTCAATGACCCGGTCGGCCTGATCCGGATCCATCACCGGGCGCACACCGATCTCCTGCGAATTCTCCGTGGGGATCATCACCAGCATACCGCCCACGGGCAGTTTCAGGATATAATAATCCCGCACTACCCCGTTGACTTTCTTGGTCACAATGCTGTCGATGATACCCGCACCGTGCATGGGATGGACAATTTTATCCCCTACCTGAAACATGTTACGCCTCCCGACGCCCCCGTTTCCAATTCTTACAAGATTGATTATACCCTCTCCATCAATTTCATGCAAGCAAAACTGAAACTTTTTCTCGAAAAGCAGAAAAACAGCGCCATTTCCCAAAGAAAATAGCGCTGTTTTGTCTGATTTGTCAGGTAGGGCCCCGGAAAGAAACTCAGTCCTCGGAGGACTCCTCAGAATCAGCCTGTCCATCCTCCAGCAGAGCGCGGATAGAGAGGGAGACCTTCTTGCGGTCGTAGTCGATGTCGGTGATCTTCACGTCCACCTTGTCACCCTCGTGGAGGACGTCGCCGGGCTTGTCGATCCGGTGATCGGCAATCTGGGAGATGTGAATCAGACCGTCCACGCCGGGGACGACCTCGGCAAAGGCGCCGAAGGTCATCAGTTTCACCACGCGGACATTGGCGGTGTCGCCCACGTGATACTGCTCGGTGAAGTTGGCCCAGGGATCCTGGCCGTGATCCTTCATGCCCAGGGAGATCTTCTTCTTCTCCGGGTCGAAGGAGATGACGTACACATCCACCTCGTCGCCGGGGTTGACCACCTCGGAGGGGTGCTTGATGCGGCTCCAGGACAGCTCGGAGATGTGGACCATGCCGTCCACGCCGCCGATGTCGACAAAGGCGCCGTAAGAGGTGAGGGACTTCACCACGCCATGATAGTGCTTGCCCTCCTCGATGGCGCTCCAGACCGCGGCGGCCTTCTCAGCCCGCTCCGCGGCGGAGACGGCGCGGATGGAGCCCACCACGCGGCGGCGGGCACGGTTGACCTCGGTGATGCGCAGCTTGACCTTCTGCTTGACCAGCTCGGACATGGCCGCATCCCGGGGCAGCCCGGTCTGGGAGGCGGGCACGAACACCCGCACGCCCTTGATGCTGACCACGACGCCGCCCTTGTTCTCCTCGGTGACGACGCCTTCGACGGTGGTGTGGTCCTCGCAGGCCTGCTCCACGTCGTCCCAGCTCTTGACGGTATCCAGGCGCTTCTTGGACAGGGTGACCACGCCCTCCGCGTCATTGACGCGCATGACGTAGGTCTCGATGGAGTCGCCCACATGCACCAGATCTTCCACTTTGACAGTGGGGTCGTCGGTCAGTTCAGACACCGGTATGTAACCGGCGTGCTTGGTCCCAAGGTCCACGTAGATCTCGGTGGGCGTGATGTCAGTAACGACGCCCGTGACTTTCTCCCCCGTATGCAAAGTTTTGATCGACTTCTCCAGCAGTTCGGCAAAGGATTCCTCGATCTCCATGTTTTCTTCACTCATTTTGTCATAAACCTCCTTTATGATCCACGCAGGCGTGGAAGCGCCTGCGGTGATTGCCACGCTCGAGCATTCTCTGAAGTCAGAGCTCGCCAGCTCGTCCGCGTCCTCCACCCAGACCGTATGAGGGCAAAGCGCCGCGCACAGTTCAAACAAACGCCTGGTATTCGCGCTGTCCCTCCCCCCGATGACGATGACGGCATCATTTTGGGCAGCCAGCCTCTGTGCTTCGGATTGGCGTGCATAGGTAGCATTACATATTGTATCAAAAATTTCAATATTTGTACACAGTTTTTTTGCGTTTTCTACGCAAAAATTCCATGTAGCCTGAGTTGATGTGGTCTGTGACACCATGGTCACAGGCCCACCGGCGATTTCAGGATGATCCAGCAGGTATTTTTTCAGCGCGCCGCCGTCCGAAAAGATCAGCGGATCGCCGCACCAGCCGGCGATAGCCTGCACCTCCGGATGCTCCGGAGCCCCGATGATGATGACGGTTCTCCCCTCGTTCTCCGCCTGAGCAACCAGCCTGTGAATATGAGAGACATTGGGGCAGGTGGTGTCCACCACCGGGATGCTCCGTTCCTGAAGCTGCCGGTGGACCGCCGCGCTCTCCCCGTGAGAGCGCAGGATCACTGCCGCCCCTTCCGGCACATCCTCCGGCCGCTCCACTACCTCCACCCGCTGGGCCTGGAGACGGCGGATCATCGAACGGTTGTGGATCACCGGCCCCAGCATCACGCAGGGGTTCGGGCTTCGGGCGGCCGCCTCGGTCAGCTCCACCGCCCGCCGGACGCCGTAGCAGAAGCCCGCGAACTTTGCCACCGTGATCCTCACCTCGCCTGCGCCTCCAGTGCCGCGATGCGTTCCATCAGGTCCCGGGCGATGATCTCATACTCCTCCGCGGAGCCGTGCCGGGATTCGGCCCGGGGCAGATAGGGCTCCCCAAAGACCACCGGCGTCCGGCCAAACCATTTTTTGTTGGGCGGGATATACATGGGCAGGATGGGGGTCCCGGTGCGGAGGGCCAGCAGGGCCACGCCCGCCTTAGCCTCCCCCATCTTTCCGTCCTTGTAGCGGGTCCCCTCCGGAAAGAGGAGCAGCTTGTCACCGCTTTTCAGGCACTTCATGGCCCGTTTCACCGCACCCACATCTGACTTCCCCCGCTCCACGGCAAAGACCCCGACTTTTTTCAGGATCCAGCCCAGAACAGGGATCTCCAGCAGCTCCGCCTTGGCCATGACCTGGGGTCGGAACCGCAGTCCCAAAGCAAAGGCCACGAAGAGAGGGTCGGACAGCCGGGTGTGGTTGGGGCAGAAGATGACCGGCCCCTCCGGCACGTGCTCCCGGCCAATGGCCCGGCAGGGATGGAACAGGTTGAAGAAGGGCCAGGCGATGCAGTAGACGATGGCATAGGCTGTTTTCATGCTAATTTCTCCTGAATGGTCTGAAGGAGCAGTGCAAAGCTCTCCTCCAGAGACTTGTCCGTGGTATCCACCAAAAGAGCGTCCTCCGCCTGGCGGAGGGGCGCAGCGGAGCGGGTGGAGTCTCTGCGATCCCGCTCTGTGATGTCGGACAGCACCGTGTCAAAACGAATCTGCTCTCCCCGCTCCAGCAGCTCGGCCAGACGCCGCCGGGCCCGGTCCTCCGCCGAAGCAGTGAGAAAGATCTTCACGTCGGCGTCCGGGAGCACCACGGTCCCGATGTCCCGGCCGTCCATGATGACGTTTCCCGTCTTGGCCAGATCCCGCTGCATATCCAGCAGGAAGGCCCGCACCTGGGGGTGGGCCGAAACCTGGGAAGCCGCGGCGGAGACTTCCGGCGTCCGGATGGCCTCGGTGACGTCCTCCCCGTTCAAATACATCCGCTGCCCCCCGTCCTCACCGTAGCCCATCCGGATCCCGGCCCGGGGCAACAGCCCGGCCACCGCCTGCGCATCGGCGGGCGCGGCCCCCTCCCGGAGGGCAAAGAGGGCCAGCGTCCGGTAAATGGCCCCGGTGTCCACATAGAGAAAGCCCAGCGCCCGGGCAACCATTCTGGCCATGGTGCTCTTTCCCGCCCCCGAAGGGCCGTCCACGGCAATGCTTCTATACTTCATATGCACATCTCTCCTCCCGGCAAAACGCTCCCGCACCCAGTCCGGCCGCCCGGCCGGTGGCCCAGGCGATCTGCAGATTGAAGCCGCCGGTGTAGGCGTCCACATCCAGCAGCTCCCCCGCCAGATAGAGCCCCCGGGTCTTTTTGGAGGCCATATCCCCGGGTGAGACCTCTCGCACCGTCACGCCGCCGGCGGTGACGATGGCCTCCTCCACCGGCCGGGGACCGGTGATGGGAAAGGTCAGGCCCTTGATCCCTTCCAGCAGGCTCCTGCGCTGAGCACGGGTGACTGCGTTGGCCTTCTCCCCGCCTGTGAGTCCGGCCCGCTCCAGCAGCACCGGCACCAGGGAGCGGGGCTCCATCGTCTCCACCACATGGCGCAGATCCCGGTTGGCCCCCTCCGTCAGCTCGCGGACCAGACGCCGGTCCAGCGTCTCCTCGTCCAGCGCGGGCTTGAGGTCGATGACGGCGGTATAGCGCTCCTTCTCAAAGTCCCGGGTGTGGGCGCTGGCGCTGAGGACCAGCGGGCCGGAGAGGCCGAAGTGGGTGAACAGCAGCTCCCCCTGCTCCCGGAACAGCACTTTTTTGCGGCTGTCCCGGACGGTCAGCTCCACGTTCTTCAGCGACAGTCCCTGGAGCTCGGCGCACCCCGCCGCCTCCCATGGCACCAGGGAGCCCTTCGGCGGCTGAATGGTGTGGCCCGCAGACCGGGCCAGGGCGTAGCCGTCGCCCGTGGAGCCGGTGCCGGGATAGGAGACTCCGCCGGTGGCCAGGATCACCGCCCGGCAGGCATAGTGCCTGCCCTTCTCCCCTGTGACGCCCGTCACGGCCCCATCCTGAATCTCCAGCGCGGAGGCCCGATCCTGAACCAGCTCCACCCGGCTCTTACGCAGGGCCCGAAGCAGGGCATCGATCACATCGGCGGCCCGGTCGGACTGGGGAAACACGCGGCTGCCCCGCTCGGTTTTCAGGGGGACCCCAAGTCCCTCAAAAAAGGCCACCGCCTCCTCCGGCGGAAACCGGGTCATGGCGCTGGTCAGGAATCGGGCGTTGTGGGGGATACTGCTCAGACACTCCTGCACCGAGCAGCGGTTGGTCACGTTGCACCGGCCCTTGCCCGTAATATACAGCTTACGTCCGATCTTGGAGTTGCGCTCCATCAGGAGAACGGAGACGCCCGAGGCCGCGGCGGACAGCGCCGCCATGCACCCGGCGGCGCCCCCGCCGATCACGATCACATCAAAGGATGACAATGCCAAAGCTCCTTATTCGTCCGTCTTTTCGTAGACTTCATATTCGTCCCAGATCTTCTCCAGCTTGCTGAAGGTCCCGGAGATCTCCTCGCTCTTCTTCCGGCTCACCGCCACAATCAGCGCATTGACCAGGGAGAGTGGGGCCGCCAGGGAATCCACGAAGGACGCCATGTCGCTCCGGGCCATCAGAGTGTGGTCGGCCAGTTCGGCCAGCGGAGAGGCCGCGCTGTCGGTGATGGCGATGACACCCGCGCCCCGGTCCTTGGCGTAGCGCATGGCTTTGACCGTCCGGCGGGAGTAGCGGGGGAAGCTGATGCCGATGATGACGTCCCCCTCCCTGATCCGCAGGATCTGCTCAAAGAGCTCGCTGGAGGAGTTCGTGTGGGCCACCACCACATTTTCAAACATCATATTGAAATAAAAGCCCAGAAAGCTGGACAGCGCGGATGCGGAGCGAACTCCCAGGATGTAAATTTTCCGGGCAGCCAGGATGGTGCTGACCGAGCGGTCGAAATCCTGGCGGTTCATCTCCTCCAGGGTGGCACGGATATTCTCCGCGTCCGCGTGCATGACCATAGAAAGGATGTCGTGGTTTCCGATGCGGTCGTTGGAGACCTCGATGCGCTGCACCGCGGTGAGCTTATTGCGGATCATCTCCTGAAGGGCCTTCTGCATGGCGGGATAGCCGTCATAGCCCAGCTCGGCGGCAAAACGCACCACCGTGGACTCGCTGACATTCACCGTCTTGCCCAGCTTGCTGGCGGTCATAAACGCCGCCTTGTCATAGAATTTTAAGATGTAAGCTGCGATGAGCTTTTGGCCCTTGGAAAAGGAACTCATCTCATTTTGGATCGTCGTCAGAATATCTTTCCCCATTTTTTCACTCTCCGGCTTCTTTTTCTCCGTCTTTCGAAGAAAGTTCACCTTGTTATCATAGCCGGAATCGGCGGGAAAATCAACCGTTTTTTGCAGGGATCCCACGCAGACTTGCAAAACGGGCCTAATCCTCTCACAAAAGGAGCGCCGCCTCTTCCTCCCGGGTGAGATAGCGCCATTTTCCGCTGGGGAGCGAGCCCAGGCGCAGTGTCCCCTCCCGCACCCGGCAGAGCCGCCGCACCCGGAGTCCGGCCTGAGCGCACATCCGGCGGACCTGGCGGTTCTTGCCCTGGTGGATGACCACGGCGATCTCTCCCCCGCCGCTCCCCGTCCGGAGCACGGAAGCCCGGGACGGGGCCAGCAGGTCCCCGTCCAGTTCCATGGGGCCGTTCAAAATGGGAAGAGCCGCCGCCACATCCCCCTCCACCAGGACCCGATACTCCTTCTCCACCTCATGACTGGGGTGGAGAAGGCGGTTGGTTCCGGCGCCGTCATTGGAAAAGAGGAGCAGCCCTTCCGAATCCAGATCCAGCCGCCCCACCGGCCAGACCCGATGACCGCAGTCGGCCACCAGCTCGGCTGCCGTCCGCCGTCCCTTCTCGTCCGACAGGGTCGTGACATAGCCCCTGGGCTTGTGGAGCATCAGCCAGACCCGGGGCGCGCCGGCTGCGACGGGTACGCCGTCCACGGTCACCCGATCCCGCTCAGGGTCGGCCTTCTCCCCCACCCGGGCGGTCACGCCGTTGACGGCCACCCGCCCGGCGGCCAGGTATCCCTCCGCCGCACGCCGGGAACAGATCCCCGCCCCGGACAATATTTTTTGCAGGCGCTCTTCCACGCCGATTCACCCCAGTTCGGTCAGGAGTACGGCCAGGGAGGAGTTCTCCCCGCCGCGCAGGAATTGGGTCATGCGTTCAAAAAGATTGGGCTGCGGAGTATTCTCCGGCACTTCAGAAGTATAGAGCAGGTAGGTCTCCCCCACGATCTTCTCCCCCACCAGGAACGTGAGCTTTCCCGCGATAGCCCCCTTCCGCACTGGCGCAGCCACCCGGTCGGGCAGTGCGATCCGAGCCCGCACCCGCTCGTCCGCCGCCAGCGGATACCCCACGTCGGAGGCGGTCTCCACCTCCACCTGGGACAGCAGGCTTCCCGTCACCGGGAGAGTGCGGAACAGCTTTCCCTCCCGGGCCAGCGGATGGCGGGGAAACGTCGAAAAGCCGTAGTCAAACAGCGTGGCGTGATCCTCCCAGTCGTTTGGATCCTTCAGGGTGACACAGATGAGAGTCTGCCCGTCCCGGCAGGCGCTGGAGACCAGCGTCCGGCCTGCGGCGTCCGTGTATCCTGTTTTCATCCCCGAACAGCCCTCGTATCGCCACAGCAGCTTGTTGTGGTTGGTCAGGCTCCGGCCCGCAATGGTGGTGGATTTGGTCCCCACGATCTGGGCCAGCGTCTCGTTTTCCAGCACTGCCCGGGCCAGCAGCACCATATCCGCGGCGGTGGAGTAGTGGTCCTCCGCGTCCAGGCCGTTGGGGTTGGAAAAGTGGGTGTCCTTCATTCCCAGGTCGGCGGCCCTCCGGTTCATCCACTCCACAAAGGTATCTATCTCCCCGGCGCAGCCGCCCGCAATGGCCAGCGCCGCGTCGTTCCCGGAAGAGAGCAGCAGTCCGTAGAGCAGCCCCTCCAGGGTGATCTCCTCTCCCGGCCGGAGATACATGGAAGATCCCTCCGCCTGATACTCGGCCTTGATCGGGATCACGCAGTTCAGATCCGGAGTGGACTCCACCGCCACCAGGGCGGTCATCAGCTTGGTGATGCTGGCGATGAGCCGCTTTTGATGGGGATTCTTTTCATACAAGACCCGCCCGCTCTCGGCGTCCACCAAAATGGCGGAGACGGCGGAAACCGGGACCGGTTCCGCCG
Source organism: Candidatus Pseudoscillospira sp. SGI.172 (assembly GCF_050313575.1). Taxonomy (NCBI): domain Bacteria; kingdom Bacillati; phylum Bacillota; class Clostridia; genus Candidatus Pseudoscillospira; species Candidatus Pseudoscillospira sp. SGI.172. The sequence continues at coordinate 30,304 of NZ_JBNPLQ010000011.1, forward strand.
CCCGACAGGCAGGGCAGAGCAGACAGGCAGCCAAAAAGGCCGCAGACAATCGTTTCATTCGGCACTCCCTCACAGCATGAGATAGTGCCAGTATGCGTATCAGAAGTCCGCGTTATCCTTTTTTTCCTGCTGCTTTTCAATAAACCCGGTGACCTTGTCCACCAGCTCCGGCACCATGTCCACCACCCGGTCCACCGCGCCGTCAATGGGAGGCGCCACATACAGCAGCCGGACATTGTCCCCCCGCACCACCAGGAACGCGATAGGGTTGATGTTCACGCCCGCGCCGCTGCCGCCGCCAAAGGAGTTCTCAGCCTCGGGCTTCTGGTTCTTCCCGGCAAAGTCGCTCCCGCCGGAGGCAAAGCCGAAGCTCACCTTGGAGACCGGGATGATGGTGACCTCCCCGGTCTGGATGGGCTGTCCCACCACAGCGTTCACATCCACCATGGCGCGGATCTTCTCCATAGTGGCGCTCATCAGATCGTTCAGCGGATGCTCTTTCTTTTCCATGTCAAATCGCCTCTTTCTGTTTTGGCGCGCTCTTCGCGCTTCGGTAGCAGGTAAAAAACTTCAGCCCATAGCGGACGGCAAAGGAAATCAGCTGACCCAGCCGGGCTGAAAACGCGGCGCTCAGGGAGACGGTGAGTCCGCTCGATTGAAAATCCACCGCCGTGCGGATGCGGTGATCCCGCACATCAAAATTCTGCTCGAAAATGGGCCAAATCATACCCACCGCGCCATTGATCCTTCCAAAAGAGAGGGCTGCGGCCGCAGCGTCCCGGCCGCCCGCCGTGACGTCCAAAAACAGCCGGTCGATGCGGATCCTCCGTTTCAGCGCCCCTGCGGCCTCTCCCACCAGCGGAAGGAACCGCCGCGCCAGCTCCATGGGCGCACCGGGTTTTGGCTCCGATTGGGCTTTTTCCGGTTTTTTCCGCTCTTTTTGGGCTTTCTTTTCCCGTTTCGGCCGTCGGACGGGATAGACCTGAACCCGGAATGCCCCCACCCGGAGCCGTACCAGGGCTCCGTCCGCGGTGTATTCCGCCTCCCCGCCCACCCGGATCAGGCTCAGGAGAAACAGGACCAGAAAAACTGCCAGCAGGATCTTCAGCGCACTCATCCCTTTTCCGCCTCCGAGGCCCCTTCCTGTTGGGCCAGCGCTGTGGCGGCCGCGACCAGCTCTTCGTCCCCGATCTGCTCGGAATCCGACGCCTCGGCCTGCTCACGCAGACGCTCCACCTGGTTCTGCATGTCCAGGGTGAGCTGCTCCTCCTCTTCCGAGGCGCTGGGCAGGTCAGGCAGCTCCTCCAGGCTGGACAGGCCGAAGGAGCGCAAAAAGTTCTGGGTCGTCCGATACAGAATGGGGCGGCCGGGCACTGCCAGACGTCCGCACTCCTCGATGAGGTCCCGCTCGGTGAGCAGGCCCACGGTGTAGGCGCTGTCCACCCCCCGGATCTGATCCACGTAGGCCTTGGTGGTAGGTTGGTAATAGGCGATGATGGCCAGTACCTCCAGCGCCGGCTGAGACAGCTTGGCCGGGCGGCGGCTTTCAAAGGCCCTGCGGATATAGTCCGCGTATTCCGGTGCGGAGCACAACTGATAGCAGTTCTCCAGCTTCACCAGCCGGATCCCCCGGCGCTCATAGCTGTACTGATCGGCCAGACGCTGGCAGACGGCGTCCGCCGTGGCCCGGTCGATCTCCAGCGTCATGCAAAGCCGCTCCACCCCCACCGGCTCTCCCGCGGCAAACAGGATGCCTTCGATGGCCGACTCCACTTCTTTTACGTCCAAGGCGATCCCTCCTTAATCAACGTCGGCGGAAAATTCAAAGTCCTCTTCTCCGCCGCTCACGGTGGTCACCGTGCAGTCGCCGTCAGTCCCCGTCAGGCGCAGACGCCGGGCCTTGCAGAGCTCCAGCACCGCCAGAAAGGTGGCCACGATCTCCGACCGGCTCCGGCTGCCCTGGAAAAGTGCCCGGAAGCGGGTCACTCCAAAGCGGCGCAGACGCTCCACGATCTCCCCGGCCTTGTCCGACACCGGGTAGGGCTCCCGGCCAACGATGCCCTCAAAGGCGGCCATGGTGGGCGGCAGGTGGTGATCCACCCGCTCCAGCGCCGCGCCGATGGCCCGGAAGAGATCCTCGGGCCGGTGGCTGTATCGGTAGACCCGGTTCACCGGCAGGTACTCTGGACCCTTGGGGATGTAATCCCGGCAGAGGTCATAGCGGTCGGAGAGTCGGGGCAGCACGGACTGGATACGGGCGTAGTTTTCGTGCCTCTGGTGTTCTTCCAGAGACGCGATGAGCTGGTCGAGCTCGGAGATGGCCTCCTCATCGTGGATGGACAGGAGCATCCGGCTCTTGATGAACATGAGCTGGGCGGCCATGGAGACGAATTCGCTGGCCACCTCCAGGTCCAGAGCGCGGCGCTTGTCCATCCAGGCCAGGTACTGCTCCAGGATCAGCGAGATCTGGATGTCCTGGATCTCCATCTTGTTCTTGGCCAGCAGAGCGAGGATCAGATCCAGCGGGCCGGTAAAGTCCTCCACGTCGTCCATGCGGACCCGGACCACCTTCTCCAGGTGATAGATCGGTGTCTCCACGATGTGTTCACCGCCCTTTCAGTGCAAAAGCCGGATGAGGGAAGAGATGTCCTGGGTGAGGAACACCGCCTGAATGGGGTACCCCACCAAATCGCAGAGGCCCTGAAGGCCCCAGAGGATCAGCCGGGAGAGCGGTCCCTGAAACACCCCCGCCATGGTGAGGATGACCACCAGGATCATCACGTACTTCTCATAGCGCAGGATAGCCAGATAGATGCGGTCTGGCAGGAAGGCAAAGAGCACCTTGGAGCCGTCCAGCGGCGAAATGGGGATCAGATTGAAGATCCCAAGCCCCATGCTCAGCACCGCCACGTTGGACAGAAAGCACAGGCAGACAAGGGCCGCGTTTCCCAGATCGGAGACGTGGTAGATCACCGAGCTGAGCCCCAGGGCCGCCAGCGCCAGCAGGAAGTTGGAGACCGGCCCGGCCAGGGCGGTGACAGCCATATCCCGCTTGGGGTGCTTAAACCAGCGCATGTCCACGGGTACGGGCTTGGCCCAGCCCACCTTGGCCACCAGCATCATCACAAGGCCCAGCGGGTCGATGTGCCGGATGGGATTCAGGGTCAGCCGTCCGGCGTTTTTGGCCGTGGGATCCCCCAGTCGGAAGGCCACAAAACCGTGGGAGAGCTCGTGAAAGGTGATGCACAAAAGCGCGGCCGCAGCCGAGACCAACAGGCCCAGGAACCCCCACCAGTCCATGCGCTCCAGAAAATCAGAAACTTCTGTCATCGCCCCGCCGCCCCCTTTTGAAAATCCAGATAGATGATTATACCAAATTTCCGCCCCGGGCACAAGCGGCGGAACGCGGCCTTCGAGACAGAAAGCCCCATCCGCCAGGGATGAGGCTTTCCGCTGCATTTAAATAATGTGGTTCCGGAGCACCCCGATCCCTGGGATCTCCACCTCCACCGTGTCCCCCGGCTGCATGGGGCCCACACCGGCGGGCGTCCCCGTGGTCACCACGTCGCCGGGCTCCAAGGTCATGGAGGCGGTGATGAAGGCCATCAGGGCGGGGAGCTTGTGCATGAAGAGCGCCGTGTTCCCTTTCTGGACCATCCGGCCGTTGAGGCGGGTCTCCACCTCCACACAGGCGCCGTCGATCTCGTCGGTGACCACCGGCCCCACAGGGGCAAAGCCGTCCATGCTCTTTCCCCGGGTCCACTGGCCGTCCCCGTACTGCACATCCCGGGCCGTGACGTCGTTGAGACAGGTGTAGCCCAGCACATAATCTGCAAAGTTTTCTTCCTTTACATCCTTTGCCCGGCGCTTCACCACGAAAGCCAGCTCTCCCTCATAGTCCAGCCGCTCCACAAAGGACGGGGCGTGGACCTTCCCCTCGGGGTGGTTGAGGGTGTTGGGAGCCTTGAGGAAGAGCAGGGGTTTGGCCGGAGGCTCGCTCCCCATCTCCTTGGCGTGGTCGTAGTAGTTCTTGCCGATGCACACGATCTTCGTGGGCTCACAGGGGGCCAGCAGGCGGCACTCCGCCAGAGGCAGCTGCCCGCCGTCATAGACAAGGCCCTCGTAGGGCGCGGCGCTCAGGGTGCGGACGGTCTCACCCTCCAAAACGCCCCAGACCGGCGTCTCTCCCCGCAGAACACGGACATATTTCATACCGTTCCCTCCAGATGGTCCAGAATGAGGCCCAGCAGCTCCTCCCGGCCGTCCCCCTTTTCTGCCGAAAAGGGAATTACCTTCACATCGTCGGACAGCTCCAAGGTCTCCCGAATCAGTGCCAGATTGGGCTCGATCTCGCTCTTTTTCAGCTTGTCCAGCTTGTTGGCCACCACCGCGAAGGGACGGAGCGTAGACTTGAAATAATCGCACATGACCTTGTCGTCGGCGGTGGGCCTGTGGCGGGCGTCTATGATAAGGACGCCCAGGCTCATCAGGCTCCGGTCGTCAAACCAGCTCTGGATGAGCCCCGCCCAGCGCGCCTTTTCCGCCTGGGAGACTCTGGCGTAGCCGTAGCCCGGCAGATCCACCAGATAGAGCTTCTCGTCGATGCGGAAGTAATTGATGTGGACGGTCTTACCCGGCGCCGCGCCCACCCGGGCAAAGTTCTTCCGGTTCAGCAGACGGTTGATGACCGAGGATTTGCCCACGTTGGAGCGGCCCGCGAAGGCCACCTGGGGCAGCGGATCCCGGGGAAAATCCCGGGGCCCGGCGGCAGAGCGGATAAATTCCGCCTTTTGTGTGTTCAGTCCCATATTCACCTCACTGGATCAGAGCCCTGCCGCCTTTTGGGCCGCAGGCCGCCGTCTCGGGCATTGGAGACAGCTCGGTCTCCGGCTTCGATACCGCCAGAGCATTGGCCAGCACCCCATCCGCATCCCGGACGGGCACAAACCGCAGAGCGGCGCGGACGGCAGGGTCGATCTCCTCCAGGTCGGGGAGATTGTCCGCCGGGATGAGCACCGTACGGATCCCCTCCCGCAGGGCCGCCATGGTCTTTTCCCGCAGCCCGCCGATGGCGAGGACCCGTCCCTGTAAGGTCACTTCGCCTGTCATGGCTACATCGCCCCGCACCGGGATACCGGTCAGGGCCGAGACCAGGGCCGTAGTGACGGCCACTCCGGCGGAAGGGCCGTCCTTGGGTACCGCACCCTCCGGGAAGTGAACATGGATGTCCTTTGTCTTGTAGAAATCCGCCTCCACTCCCAGGGTGTCGGCGTGGGCCCGGATGTAGCTCAGGGCGGTGCGGCAGGACTCCTTCATCACGTCCCCCAGGTTGCCGGTGAGCTCCAGCTTGCCGCTGCCCGGGACCACATTGGCCTCGGCCTCCAGCAGCTCGCCGCCCACGCTGGTCCAGGCCAAACCGTTGACCACCCCCACCCGGGGGGCATGGCTGCGCAGTTCGGGTCGGAATTTCCGGGGGCCAAGCAGCTCTTCCAGGCCTTTTTCTGTAATGGAAACAGACTTTACGCCCGTTGATACAATGCGCATTGCGGCCTTTCGGCACAGGGACGCCAGCTCCCGCTCCAGCACACGGACCCCCGACTCCTTGGTATACCCGGCGATCACGGCCCGGATGGCTTCGTCTGTGATCCGGAGCTGTGTCTTTCGCAGGCCGTGGCGTTTCATCTCCTTGGGGAGCAGATGTCGGCGGGCGATCTGAAGCTTTTCCTCGTCGGTGTAGCTGGGCAGTTCAATGATCTCCATCCGGTCCAGCAGGGGGCGGGGAATGGTCTCCGTAGTGTTGGCTGTAGTGATGAACAGCACCTCAGACAGGTCGAAGGGGATCTCCAGGAAGTGGTCCCGGAAGGTGCTGTTCTGCTCCGGATCCAGCACCTCCAGCAGCGCAGAGGCGGGATCGCCCCGCTGGTCGCTGCCCAGCTTGTCGATCTCGTCCAGCACCATCAGCGGGTTGCAGGTCCCCGCCTGCTGGACGGCCGCGATGATCCGGCCCGGCATGGCGCCCACATAGGTCTTTCGATGCCCCCGGATCTCGGCCTCGTCATGGACGCCGCCCAGGGAGACCCGGGTGAGCTTCCGGCGGGTGGCCTTGGCCACGGACATCGCCACCGAGGTTTTGCCCACCCCGGGAGGGCCCACCAGGCAGAGGATCTGCCCCTTCAGATCGGGAGCCAGCTGCTTCACCGCCAAAAATTCCAGCACCCGCTCCTTGACCTTACTCAGGCCGTAATGGTCGGCGTCCAGCGACTTGCGGGCAGCCTCTACGTCCAGCCGGTCCCGGGTCTTCTTCCCCCAGGGGAGGTCAAGGCAGGCGTCCAGATAGCCCCGCAGCACCGCCCCCTCGGCGGAGCCGAAGGGCTGCTTCTCCAGGCGGGACAGCTCTTTGCGCAGCTTCTCCCGAGTCTCCTCAGGGGCCTGCATCGCATCAATGCGGCTATGGTATTCCGCCATTTCGTCGTCTCCGCCGCCGGTCTCCCCCAGCTCGCTTTGAATGACCTTGAGCTGCTCCCGCAGCACAAAATCCCGCTGGGTCCCCGCCACCTGCTGACGCACTTTGGACTCGATGTCCTGCTCCAGCTCCAGCACCTCGGTCTCCCGGCGGAGGAACTGGCTCAGGCGGCTCAGACGGCGGACGGGATTGGTCTCCTCCAGGATGGCCTGTTTATCCTCCGTGCGCATGGGGATGTTCTGGGCGATGTAGTCGGCGATATAGCCCGGATCGTCACTGGAAAGGATACTCAGCAGCAGATCCGAGTTCAGCCGGGGGGAGAGCTCCACATAGTGCTCAAACAGGCCGTAGGCCGTGCGTACCAGCGCCTCGGTGCGGGCTGTCTGTCGAACCGGCTGGGAAGCCGGCAGAGTCTCCACCTGCGCAGTGAGGCAGGCGTCGGCGGCGGAGAGCTCCAGCAGCCGTCCCCGGCTCACTCCCTCCACCATCACCCGCACGTTGTCGCCGGGCATCCGCAGAAGCTGGCGGATGGTGCAGATGGTGCCAATGGAAAACAGATCCTTTTCCCCGGGCTCTTCCACCGACAGATTCCGCTGAGAGACCAGAAATACGCTGGAATTGTCACTCATCGCCTTGTCCAACGCATGGACGGAGCTCTCTCGGCTGACGTCGAAGTGGAGGAGCATATTGGGAAAAACGGTGAGACCCCGCAGGGCCAGAGCAGGCATCGTGGTGATCGTATTCTCCTCCGCCACGGCATGTCACTTCCTTTCTGAAAAAGTGGGGCGGGGTCTCCCCCGCCCCACGGCTGATCATTTTAAGATGCGGTGTCCCGCATGGGGGTTCCACCCTGGGCAGAGTGGAGGGCGCCGCTGCCCAGCTTGGGCCGGTCGGCCTTCTCCCGGTCACGAACCAACTCAGGCGGCTCCTTCCCGTTCACGCTCTCGGCAGTGATGATCACCTTGGAGATGGTGGGGTCGGAGGGCACGTCGTACATGGTGTGGGTCATGACCTCCTCCAGTACGGCCCGCAGGCCGCGGGCGCCGATGCCCCGCTCGATGGCCTTTCCAGCGGTGGCGTCCAGCGCCTCGGGCTGAAACTCCAGCTCCACGTCGTCGTAAGACATCAGCTTCTGGTATTGGCGCACCAGGGCGTTCTTTGGCTCGGTGAGGATGCGCACAAGCTGCTCCCGGGTGAGGGAGCCCAGGGTGGTCACCACAGGCAGACGGCCCACCAGCTCAGGGATGATCCCGAACTTGATGAGGTCATGGGGCTGGACCTGGGCGAAGAGCTCGCCGGTGTTCCGCTCCTCCTTGCTCTTGATCTCAGCTCCGAAGCCGATGGTCTTTTTGTCCAGCCGCTGCTCGATGATCTTGTCCAGGCCGTCAAACGCGCCGCCGCAGATGAAAAGGATGTTCTTGGTGTTGACCTGGATGAACTCCTGATGGGGGTGCTTGCGCCCGCCCTGAGGAGGCACATTGGCCACCGTGCCCTCCAGGATCTTCAGCAAGGCCTGCTGCACGCCCTCGCCGGACACATCCCGGGTGATGGAGGTGTTCTCGCTCTTCCGGGCGATCTTGTCCATCTCATCGATGTAGATGATCCCACGCTCGGCCAGCTCCACGTCGTAGTCGGCGGCCTGCACCAGGCGCAGCAGGATATTCTCCACATCGTCGCCCACATAGCCAGCCTCGGTGAGAGTGGTGGCGTCGGCGATGGCGAAGGGCACCTTCAGCACCCGGGCCAGGGTCTGGGCAAACAGAGTCTTGCCGCAGCCGGTGGGACCCACCAGGAGGATGTTGCTCTTCTGGAGCTCCACTTCGTCGGACCCCCCGAAGTAGATGCGTTTATAGTGGTTGTAGACCGCCACCGAAAGGGCCACCTTGGCGCTGTCCTGACCGATGATATACTGGTCCAGCACCTGGTGGATCTCCCTCGGGGTGGGAATGGCGTCCGGGATCTCCGGGCTGAAAGGCTCGGCCTGATCCTCCGCGTCGTCCAGAATGGACATGCACAGATGGACGCACTCATTGCAGATATAAGCCCCGGGGCCCGCGATGATGCGGGCGACCTGCTCCTGGTGCTTGCCGCAGAAAGAGCAGCGGACTGATTTGTGTTCGTCGTTTTTCGGCATAGTGTTACCTCATCATTCACGGTTTCTCAAATGAGCGGCCGGGACCGCGAAAGCCGCGGGAACTGTCTCTCATACTCAAAGGAGCGGGGCGATCGGCCCCGCTCCTTGCGGTTATTTTATCGCTGATAGATGACCTTGTCAACCAGTCCGAAGTCCTTGGCTTCCTCAGCGGACATGAAATTGTCCCGCTCGCAGGCGGCAGTGACCTCTTCCAGGGACTTTCCGGTGTTGCCCGAGAGGATCTTGTTCATCCGCTGCTTGATGATCTCCAAACGCTTGAGATGGATGGCCATATCGGTGATCTGGCCCTGGGTGCCGGCGGAGGGCTGATGGATCATGATCTCCGCGTTGGGCAGCGCCAGACGCTTGCCCTTGGTGCCCGAGGACAGCAGGAAAGCGCCCATGGACGCCGCCATGCCGATGCAGATGGTGGACACGTCGCACTTGATATACTGCATGGTGTCATAAATGGCCATGCCGTCGGTCACGGAGCCGCCGGGGCTGTTGATGTAGAACTGGATTTCCTTGTCGGGGTCCTGTGCCTCCAGATACAGCATCTGGGCGACCACCAGGCTGGCGGTGGTGGCGTTGACCTCCTCCCCCAGGAAGATGATACGGTCATTGAGCAGCCGGGAAAAAATGTCGTAGGAACGCTCGCCCCGGCTGGTCTGCTCCACTACATAAGGAACCAAACTCATGATTTACTAATCTCCTTTACCAAGATCGACACAGGAAACACAGACACACTTTACAGTATCCCCAGAGCACCCCGGATTATTCCTCGGTTTTCTCCGCTTTTTTGGCGGTCTTTTTGGCGGCGGGCTTCTCCGTCTCTTCGCCCTCGGCCTTCTTTGCGGTCCTCTTAGCCGCGGTCTTCTTGGCGGGCTTCTTCTCCTCGCCCTTGGCGGCAGGTTCCTCCGCCTTCTTCTCGGGGGCCTTGCCCACCTTGGCGGAGTCAAAGATCACGTTGGCTGCCTTCTGGTTGGTCAGGTCGTTCTTCAGGTCGCCCAGGGGCACGATCTTCTTCACCTTCTCGGCGTCCATGTGGTACTGCTCGCCCAGGCGCTTGCACTCTTCATCGATATCGGCGTCGGTGACCTCGATGCCCTCGGCCTTGGCCACGGCGGACAGGGCCAGATCCACCTTCACCTGACGCAGAGCACCCTCCATGGCCTGCTCGCGGAGCATGTCCACAGTCAGCCCGGTCATGGCCAGATACTGCTCAAAGGGGATCCCCTGCTGGGTGATCTGCTGGCTGTACTGCTCCAGCATCCGCTGGGCGCGGACCTCCACCATGGCGTCGGGGATCTCGGCGGTCATATTCGCGGCGACCTGATCCAGCAGGTTCTCCTCAAAGGCGCTGCGGGCCTGGTTCTCCCGGCGGTCGGCCAGCTTCTTGCCCAGGTCCTCCCGGAGGGCGGCCAGGGTCTCAAACTCGGACACGTCCTTGGCGAACTCATCGTCCAGCTTGGGCTCGACCTTCTCCTTGACGGCATGGACCTTCACCCGGAAGCGGGCCTCTTTGCCGGCCAGCTCCTCAGCCTGATACTCCGTGGGGAAGGTGACGTTGACATCCTTCTCGTCGCCGGTCTTCACACCCACCAGCTGATCCTCGAAGCCGGGGATGAAGGAGCCGGAGCCCAGCTCCAGATCGTGGCCCTCAGCCTTGCCGCCCTCGAACGCATTGTCGCCGACAAAGCCCTCGAAGTCGATGGTGACAGTGTCGCCCAGCTTGGCCTCACGATCCACGTCCACCATCTGAGTGGCACGCTGGATGAAGGGCTTGAGCTCGTTGTCGATGTCCTCTTCAGTGACGGCAGCCACGTCCTTGGGGGCGGTCAGGCCCTTGTAGTCGCCCAGAGCGACCTCGGGGCGGACAGCCACGGTGGCCTTAAAGGTAAAGCCGTCCTTGCTCATCTCCAGAACATCCACAGAGGGATACGCGACGGTATCCAGCTTCTCCTGGGCGACGGCCTGGTCAAAGAGGTCGGGATAGACCTCGTTCACAGCGTCTTCATAGAATACATTCGCGCCATACATGGTCTCAATGATCTTCCGAGGCGCGTGGCCCTTCCGGAATCCAGGGATCATGATCTTGCCGCGCTGCTTCAGATAAACCTTCTGAACCGCGGCCTCCAGCTCCTCAGCGCTGGCCTCGATGGTCAGGGCGACCATGCTCTTTTCCAGTTTCTCCACGCTCTTGACATTCATGTTTGTTATTTCCTCCTGTCGGCGCAGGCCCCACCTTCTCTTGGCCGGCAGCGCCCGTTTACGAAATCTTATTTATTGTATCAGAGATGACTGCACATTTCCAGAGGTTTTTCAGGAATTCACAGAACTTTTTCAATTTCCGTCCCATTCTGAAACCAGCCGGGGGACAAAACCCACATAATCCCCCGCCACCAGGTGGTACTCCACGCTCCCCCGTCTCCCCTCCTGGGCCAGACGGTGGCTCCCGCCGTGGAGGTGTCCGTAGTAGCAGGCGGCGACCCGGTAGCGCTCCAGCAGATCCACGATCTCCTGGCAGATGTAGCCCTGATAGCGGGGCGGGTAGTGGAGGAAGCACAGCTTCTCCCGCTCCCCCGCCGCCTTCAGGGAGGTCTCCAGCCGCAGCAGCTCCCGGCGAAAGACCTTTTCGTTGTGGCCGTCGGCCTCCTCTTCAAAAAACCAGCCCCGCGTCCCGCAGAGGGCGGTCTCCCCGTAGAGTTGACAGTTGTTGTGGAGGAGCGAAAAATTGGTCAGGCCCTCTCCCGTGAAAAAGTTCATCATTTTGCTGACAGTGGTCCACCAGTAGTCGTGGTTTCCCTTCAGCAAATATTTTTTTCCCGGAAACAGCCCGTCCAGAAACCGGAAGTCGGGCAGCGCCTCCTCCAGGCTCATCCCCCAGGACAGGTCTCCGCAGAACACCACGGCGTCTTCGGCCGTCAGGGGCGCGAATCCGGCGCGCAACTTGTCCACGTAGCCCTCCCAGGCCCCGCCGAAGGTGTCCATGGCCTTGTTTCCCCCCAGGGACAGATGGGTGTCTCCGATGGCATAAAGGGCCATTACAACAGCATCTCCCGGATCGCGTCGGTCATATGGTCCTTCTCCACTGTCCGGTCGAAGCGGATCCGCTTCCCGGCCAGGTTCTCCAGCGGCGCAGGGGCGGAGATGCCCGTAAACTCGGCCAGCTGCCCGATGCTCTCCAGGCCCTGCTGGGGCTGGGGCACCCCCAGTGCCTCCAGCACGGCGGGGCCGAACTTGAAGGGGCTGGCGGTGGAGGCCACCAGCACGGGCGTGGCGTCCCCGGTCTCGGCGCGGTACTGCTCCAGCACGTTCATGGCCACCGCGGTGTGGGGGTCGATGAGGTACTTCCGCTCATTCCACACCCGGGCAATGGTCTTTTTGGCCTCCCCGTCGTCGCAGAAGCCGGCGGCAAAGTCCCGCTCCAAGTTCCGGCGCAGTCCGCCGGACACTTCGTAGCGGCCGTGCTCCGCCAGAGAATCCATATAGCCCTTGACCTGCGCGGCATCCCCGTTGGTGAGGGCATGAAGCAGCCGCTCCAGGTTGGAGGAGATCAGGATGTCCATGGAGGGAGAGATGGTGTTGTAGAAAGGACGGTTCCGGTCATACACGCCGGTGCGGATAAAATCGGTGAGAACATTGTTCCGGTTGGAGGCGCAGATGAGCTTTCCGAAGGGGACGCCCATCCGCTTGGCGTAATAGGCCGCCAGGATGTTGCCGAAGTTTCCGGTGGGCACGCAGACGTTGAGCTTGTCCCCCTTCTCCAGCACACCCTCCTTCATCAGATCGCAGTAGGCCGAGACGTAGTAGACGATCTGCGGAAGCACCCGGCCCCAGTTGATGGAGTTGGCCGAGGACAGGAACATCCCACGCCCCGCCAACTCCGCCTTCAGCTCCGGGTCGGAGAAGATGCGCTTGACCCCGGTCTGGGCATCGTCGAAGTTGCCCACCACGGAGCACACCCCCACGTTGCAGCCCTCCTGGGTGTTCATCTGCATCTCCTGGACGGCGGAGACCCCGTCCTTGGGGTAAAACACCAGGATACGGGTGCCCGGCACGTCCCGGAAACCCTCCAGCGCGCCCTTTCCGGTGTCCCCCGAGGTGGCCGCCAGGATACAGGCGGTCTTGTTCTCCCCCTCCTTCCGCAGGGCGGCGGTGAGCAGGTGGGGCAGCATCTGGAGCGCCAGGTCCTTGAAGGCGCAGGTGGGCCCATGCCAGAGCTCCAGAGCGTAGGTACCCTCCTCCACCGGCCGGACGGGAGCCACGGCGGGATCGTCAAACTTCCCGCCGCCGTAAGCCCGGGAGCAGAAACCCACCAGCTCGGCGGCGGAATAGCCGTCGAGATACATATTCATAAGATAGAGCGCCCTCTGCTGATAATTCATATCCTTCAGGGTATTCAGGGCGCTGCCCGCCAGCGTGGGGATGGCCTCCGGCGTATAAAGGCCGCCATCGGGAGCCAGTCCATAGGCAATGGCGCCGGACACCGTAGTTTTTCTCAGCCGGTCTCTCGTGCTTACATAGTACATACTTCTCTCACGACCCTCATCAAATTATTGCAGAACAGGTCCTCCACCTGTCCCTCCGGATAATTCATCTGCAGCAGGCGCTCCGCCAGGGCGTCCAGATCCTGGATCCCGTGAAAGCCCTCCGGCATCCCGGTGATCCCGTCCCAGTCCCCGCCCAGGGAGACGTTTTTCTCTCCGCCCAGCGCCAGAAAATGCTCAATATGCGCCACTGTCTGGTCCATATCCGGGTTTTCCCCGATGAATTCGTCGCACAGATTGAGCCCGGCCACACCATGATTGCCTATTATGGCAGTAAATTGCGCGTCGGTCAAGTTCCGTTTGTGGGGGCAGACCGCCCGAGAATTGGAATGGCTGGCAAAGATGGGCTTCCCGGCCAGGGCGATCACGTCCCAAAAGCCGGGATCGGACAGATGGGAGACATCCACCAGCATGCCCAGTTCCTGCATCTTCTCCACAAAGGCGCGGCCCTGCTTTGTCAGGCCCCGCTCCGCCCCCTCCTCATTGGTCCCGGAGAGCGCGTTTTCATAGTTCCACGTCAGGTTGACGGCCCGCACGCCCAGCTCATAGGCCCGCTCCAGCTTCTCCAGGCTGCACTCCAGCAGGTCGGCTCCCTCCACTGAGAGGAAGGCCGCATTCTTTCCGCTCCGCCAGGCCGCCTCGGCCTCCGCCGCCGTCCGGCAGTGCTCCACCAGATCCGCATTCTCCGCCATTTCCCGGTGAAAAATGGCATACTCCTCTTGAAAGACCTGCCAGAGCGAACGGCCCGGCATGTCTCCTTTTGAGCCGAAAATAGCAAAGAACTGGGCATAGCCGCCGTACTTCCCCATCCGCTCCAGATCCAGATGCCCGCCATTCCTTCGGATCCCGCCGCCCTTTTGATAGCAGCGGAGAATGGTGTCGCAGTGTCCGTCAAAAACCTTCATTGAAACGCATCCTCTATATAGTTGATTTTGGGACTTTGGGTCCGGATCCCCTCCGGGACATAGACCTCCGCCACGTCGAACCGGGGCTGGAGTTCCGTGGAGTGCTCCGCCAGATAGAGCTGGGCCGTGATGCGCAGCTTCTCCTGCTTGCGCCGGTCCACAGCCTCCATCGCCTTGGAAAAGCGGTCGTTCCTGCGGAGCTTGACCTCCACAAACCGCAGGTAGGTTCCGTCAACGGCAATGAGGTCGATCTCCCCCATCCGGCAGCGCCACCCGGCGGCCAGCAGCGTGCAGCCCTCCCGGCGCAGTTTTTCTGCCACCAGCGTCTCTCCCCAGCGGCCTAAAACCCGGCTCTCTTCTCCGCTCATTTCCCGGCCTCCCACTTTTTCAGAAAGGACATCCGGTGAATGGGGCTGGGCCCGTAACGGTCCAGCATCTCATAGTGCAGCTTGGTAGGATAGCCCTTATGTTGATCGAAGCGGTATTCCGGGTATTTCTCCGCCATTTCCTCCATGTACCGGTCCCGGCTGACCTTGGCCAAAATGGAGGCCGCCGCGATGTTGGCGCTGAGGCTGTCTCCCTTTATGACCGCCGCATGTGGCAAGGTAATTCCCTTGTCGCGATTCCCGTCGATCAGCGCGTAGTCCGGGGCGGGCTCCAGGCTGCGGATCGCCCGCTCCATGGCCAGCAGTCTGGCGTTCAATATGTTGATCTCATCGATCGTCTTTTCGTCCACCGCCGTCACGGCCCACGCCACCGCGCAGTCCCTGATCTCGTCGAACAGCAGATCTCGCCGCTTTGGAGTCACCTGCTTGGAGTCGTTGAGCCACCTAAGTTCCAGACCCCGGGGCAGGATGACCGCCCCGGCGTATACCGCTCCGGCCAGCGGCCCGGCTCCCGCCTCATCCGCGCCGCAGACCAGCGTGTACCCCTCGGCCCAGCAACGCCGCTCCAACGCCCACAGGCTCATGCGTTCTCCTCCTCGGGCAGTTCCAGTGTAAAGCGTCCAAGCTTTCCAGACCGGAACTCGTCCAGGAGGATATGCGCCATCCGCTCCGTGTCCACGTCACCCCCGGAAATGCGGAATCCCCGCCTCTCGGCGGCGGCGCGCAGCAGCTCATAGCCGTAGGCCACGCTGTCCTGCTCCGTACCTTTCGGGGAAACCTCCAGCCGATATCGCTCGGCCAGAGCCCTGGGGTAGCGCCGGGCCAGATCGTCCATCAGACGGCAGGCCAGGGTCTCCACGTCCATGATGTCGTCCTTCACCGCGCCGGTATAGGCCAGGTGGAGTCCCACCCGCTCATCCTCGAATTTGGGCCAGAGGATACCCGGGGTGTCCAGGAGGGACAATCCCGTATCCACTGTCACCCACTGCTTGCCCCGGGTGACGCCAGGCCTGTCCCCCGCCTTGGCGGATTTGCGGCGGGCCACCTGGTTGATAAAGGTAGACTTCCCCACATTGGGCACACCCACCACCATGGCCCGAACAGGCCGCCCCACCAGCCCTTTGGCCTTCCACCGCTCGATCTGCTCCCGGAGCAGCCCCCGGGAGGCGGCGGCAAAACCCGGCACGCCCCGCCCGCTCTTGGCGTCGGTCTCCAGCACCGCATACCCCTTTGTCTGATAGCTCCGGGCCCAGAGCCGGTTCCCCGCGGGGTCGGCCTGGTCGGCCCGGTTGAGCACGATCAGCCTGGGCTTGCTCCCCACCAGCGCGTCAATGTCCGGATTGCGAGAAGAGATCGGGATACGGGCGTCCACGATCTCCGCCACCATGTCCACCTGACCCAGATCGGCCTCGATCTGCCGCCGGGTTTTGGTCATGTGGCCCGGATACCACTGGATATTCACCTTCCGCATCCCCCTTCTGCCGCCGGATTCTTCATCCGACTATTAAATCTCATTATACACAATTTTTTCCCATTTGAAAAGGCAAAAAATCCCCTTCGGGCAGGGCAAATATACAAAAAAGGAGCGGTTTCCCGCTCCTTTCCCGTATGGTTCTTACAGCTTCTCCTTGAGCTTGGCGCTCTTGCCCACGCGGTCGCGCAGGTAGTAGAGCTTCGCCCGGCGAGCCTTGCCCTTGCGGACCAGCTCGATCTGCTCCACAGCGGGAGCATGGAGGGGGAACACCTTCTCCACGCCAACGCCATAGGATACGCGGCGCACAGTGATGCTCTCATCGATACCGCCGTGCTTCTTGGCGATCACAAGGCCCTCAAAAATCTGGACACGCTCACGGCTGCCTTCCTTGATCTTCACGTGGACACGAACGGTGTCACCCACGTTGGCCACGGGGGGTTCAGCCTTGGCATATTTGGCGGTAAAAGCCTGCATTAAATCCATTCTATTTTCCTCCTAAGTTTATAGGCGTTCATGCCGGCCTTTCTGCCGCCGCTGTTCCGGGTCGGCGCCGCAGCGGAACACCCTTTATTGAGACTGAAGTATTTTACCACATATTTTATGGAGATGCAAGCAAAATCGGCAGTTTTTTTGTTCTTTGGGGGACCTTCCGCCCGGTCTTACCAGGCCGCTGCGTTCCCCTGCCGCTCCTCCCGGAGCGCGGCGTTCCACATCCAGAGCGATGCGGCCAGCAAAGTGAAATTTCGTCCGCCGCTCTGCCAGAGCAGGCAGGCCCCCACCGCGCTCAGAAGTGCCGCCGCCCCTATGGAGCAGAGTCTCACGACCCGCCCCCCCGTCTCCTCCAGCCCAAGGACGGCAAAGAGCCCGTGCAGCACTCTTCCCCCGTCCAGCCAGCCCGCAGGCAAGAGATTAAAGCAGCCCAGTCCCAGGTTCAGTCCGGCAAACAGATAGAGCCGCTCTCCCGCGCCCAGCCGAGCCAGCCGGGCGGCCAGCCCGGCCAGCGCAAAATTGATCGCCGGACCGGCCAGCGCCGCCAGGATCATCCGCCCGGAGGACAGCGGCCGGGCCGCCGAGAGCCTGAGTTCCGCCCCGGAACAGCTCAGACGCATACGGGTCACCCGCCCCCCCAGGCGCTGGATCACCCACCAGTGGCCCAGCTCATGGGCGGCACAGGCGGTCAAAGCCCATGGGACGATCTCGTCCCCATCCAGATAATACAGAAGCGCCAGAGCCAGTGCGAAGCCCCCGCTGATCTCCAGTTTCCCAATCGTCATGAAAGTGTCTGGATATAATAGAGGGGCTCCAGACGGACCCCGTTCCGTTTCACCTCAAAATGGAGATGCGGGCCTGTGACCCGGCCGGTGGCGCCGGATTCGGCCACCTTTTCCCCCGCCGCCACGACCTGCCCCTGCTGGACGCACAGCTTGCTGCAATGGGCATAGAAAGTCGTCACGCCGTTGGCGTGGCGGAGTTGAAGATATTGCCCATAGATGTCGCTTTCTCCGATATAGTCCACCGTTCCGGCGGCGAACGCCAGAACCGGTGTCCCGGTGTCCACAGCCAGATCCACTCCACAGTGGAATTTCTCCTCCCCGTCGATGGGGTGCTCCCGCCAGCCGAAATCGGACGAGAGAGCTCCCATCACAGGAGTAACGGTTTCCCCCAGACCAAGCGCGTACCGGTCCATCGTGGTGTTGTCCGGAAGCGCGGGGCCCGTATAGTCTACGTGGACCACTTCCGGCTCAGCTTCCTGAGCCGGCTGCACCGCCGAGGCCTGGCGGGAAACGCTGGCCTCCATGGGATCGACCGGAACAGAGGCCGCACCCAGCCCCACCAGCACAGAGACCGACTTTCCGTCTGAAACTCCCATTGCCTTCACAGCCTGCCGGTAAAGCGCCCCTCCCCCGTTCGGCTCCACAGTGATCTGGTCGGACGGCATCATCACATCCACCCAGAACTCTTCCAGGGTCTCCCGGATCGGCCGCCCCGCGGCAACCGACCAGCCCAAGTCCGCAAAGGCCGCCCGGAAGTCCGTATCCGCGCAGATCGCCGCCTCCAGGTGACCCCGCAGATCCGCCAGCCTGTCCATGCCTTTGGCAAAAAACACCGTCAGGAACAGGAGCAGGCAGGCTGTCAGCTGGATCAGTCTCCGTTTTTCCCGTTTGCCTAGGGCAGCCTTCTGCCTTTTTTTTCCAACAGATATCCGCCGTCCGGCTTCCAAGCGCGCCGTCTTTTCCATATGCCCCACCCCTTTTGCTGCTGGGACATTGTATGAGACAGGCGGCGGTTCTATTCCTCTTTTTTGTCCGTGGCCCGGCCCGGCATTTCCTGCCGCAAAAATGAAAAAAAGGCTTGTCAAGGCGGACAAAAAACGATATAATAATTTAATGTCAGGCCCATGGGCTGTATCTGCCGGCGTGATGGAATGGTAGACGTGACGGACTCAAAATCCGTTCCTGGCAACAGGGTGTGGGTTCGAGTCCCACCGCCGGCACCAAAATGTGTTGATGAAAGATGCAACGCCGAAAACGCCGCACGAAAGTGCGGCGTTTTCACATATAATGCGCCACTTTTAGAATGAAAAAGTTGCAAAAACTCGATTTTTCAAAATTTCAGTTTTGCCCAGCGAGAGGCGACATTTTGAAGATGCGCCCTGCCAGATTTGTGGTCTGGTGTGGTTCGAACACCGAGGCTTAAAAAAGAATAAGAATAAGAAGGCAGGCCGCCGTTCGGCTCCCTATGTGGGAGCGGACGGCGGCCTTTTTCGTCTCATTGGTGCTTATGTTGCTTTCGCTTCGTTTGTCTATCATTCCTTGGTGGTGTTGGTAATAGCTTTTACTGGACCTTTCGGGTATGCTTGCGTTACAAAAAACGAGGAGGTATCCGAGAATGGCAACCACTAAAAACTTGTGTGCTCAGATTCCCATCGACCTACATGAGCGGGTCAGTGAAGAACGAGAACGGCTGGGTCAGACCACCAGTGAGTACATCACCAACCTCATCCAAGACTATTACAACATGATAGAAAATCAGAAAGGCGGCATTCAAATGACTGAAAAAGGCAGAACCATGGCATTCCAGATTCCCGAAGAACTCTTCCAGCGCATCAAGCGTCACTTGGAGCGCGAGACGCTCCGCAACGGCAAAAAGCTCACCCAGCGAGACTTCGTGCTGAACCTGATCACGCAGGCGCTGGACGAAGCGGACGCTGAGAACACCGCAGAGCAGAACGCCCCCACTGAGGCCTCTGTCGCGCCCCGTGTAGCCGACGTGACCGCTCCAGCGGACACGGATACCCCCAACGAAGATAACGCCGTGTAAGCCCGTATTAAAGCCAAAACAAAAGAACATGATTTAGGGAAAAGCCACCCAGGGCATCCGAGATATTCGGATGCCCTGGGTGGCTTTTTGCGTTTCGCCAGAAAGGAGGTCATCACCATGGCAAGCGAGATCAAAAGACGCTTCACAGACACAGAAATGCAGATCGCCAGAGAAACGGACCTGCCGGAGCTGCTCTCCCACCTCGGCTATCAGGTGAAGCGCGTGGGACGCTTCCATATGTCTGGCTCCGTGATGATACCACAGATGAGAACGGCAACTGCGGCTGCGGCTGCTCTAACCCCAACTGCGGCTGCCAGAACAAGCATTGCAACGGAAATTGCTGTGCCGACAAGGGCTGCGGTGAAAACCACCACTTCATTCTGCTGGACCGCACCAAGGCTGGCTGCATCACCCCTGGCTATGACCGTTACCTCTGCACCGAGTGCGGCAAGATCGAAAAGCGCGACTATGTGGACTCTCTCGGCCACGCATGGCAGAGCATCGTCATCCGCGATGCCACCTGCGAAACCGATGGCAAGCTGCTGGAGCTCTGCTCCCGCTGCGGCCAGATGAAGCAGACCGCCACGCCCAAGGGAGAGCATCAGTATAAGACCTATCCCGTAGCCGCCACCTGCATGAACCCCGGCTACACCGTCCGCGAGTGCTCCGTCTGCGGCGACCGCCATATCGAGGACATCACTTCCGTTCTGCCCCATAACTACGAATCCCATGTAATCGCCGCGACCTGTGAGGGCGGCGGCAAGACCATCCACCGCTGCGATGGCTGCGGCAGTTCCTTTGTCACAGACTATACGGACTCCCTGGGCCATAGCTGGGATAAGGGAACCCTTGTTACCAACGCCACCTGCACCGGCGAGGGGGTCATGGAATACCGCTGCACCCGCTGTGGCTATCACCGCATCGAGGGCAATGAGGCGGCAGGTCATGTCCCCGGCAATGATGCCACCTGCACCCAGCCGCAGCTCTGTACCAAGTGCGGCGCAGTGCTGAAAAACGTGCTGGGACACGATTACAAGTCCGAAGTGACCGCCCCCACCTGCACCGAGATGGGTTACACCACAAACACCTGCGCCCGCTGTGGCGACACTACCAAGACCGACTATACCGAGCCTGCCGGTCATAAACCCGGCGACTGGATCATCGACAAGGAGCCTACCACCGATTCTGAGGGCAGCAAGCACAAGGAGTGTACCGTGTGCGGTGAAAAGCTGGAGGCGCAGCCCATTGAGAAAATCTACAACAGCGCCACCACGGACAGCAAGGGTGAGGCCATTGTGGGCGGCTACCTTGTGACCGTCACCGATACCGACACCAAAAATCCTGTGGCAAACGCCGCAGTTGCGCTCCACAAGGATAACAGCATCTCCATCCGCCTGCCGAACAGCCGCCTGCTGGACTACGCCGACCAGACCACCGTGACCGTGCAGCTTGTCAAGGACAAGTCCGCTGTGCCGGACATGAGCATCGCTGTCACGGATAAGAATGACAACTACGCCTCCGGCAAGACCGACAAGGCAGGTCAGATCACCGTCCCCACCGGCAGCGGCAAGACCAACGAGGACGGCAAGGTCACTACTGGCTATGAGGACGCGGACGGCGACCGCTGGACGCTGACCGTCAAGGTCATCCGCACGGACACGAAGCGCCCCATCTCCGGCAGTGCAGTGTCCATCGGTAAGACCGGCAATATCACGGTGAAGCTGCCGGACGGCACAGATCTGGACGCCAAGCATCAGGTGACGGTCATCGTGACCGACCACAAGAAGGCTCCCCAGCAGGGCAAAAATGTCACGGTCAAGGGTGATCTGGGTCAGTCTGCCGTAGGCAAGACCGACAAAAACGGTGAGCTGACCGTCCCCGAAGTGGAGCAGACCGAGCGCCACGGCGTTTACATCGTCGGCTACACGGACGGCACCTTTGGCCCCAGCCGCAGCATGACCCGCGCGGAAGCCGCCGCCATCTTCGCCCGTCTGCTTGCCGAGAAGAACGGTGATACCATTTCCACGGCGGCAAATACCAAATTTGCGGACATTCCTGCCCACGCCTGGTATAGCGGCTATGTGAAGTATCTGAGCAACAACGGCATTACCTATGGTAAGAGCAAGACCATCTTTGCCCCCAACGATGCCATTACCCGTGCTGAGTTTACCACGATGGCTGTCCGTTTCTTTGATGTTTACGGCAGCGGTGATGCGGAGATCATGGAGCAGTTCAGCGGCTTCAACGATGTTTCTTCCGGCTATTGGGCGGCAGAATACATCAAGTACGCCGCGCTCCACGGCTGGATCAACGGCTACGGGGACGGCTCGTTCCACGCAGACCGCGAGATCAACCGCGCCGAGGTCATCACCATCGTCAACCGCCTGCTGGGCCGCGAAGCGGATGAGGACTACATCGCGGACAATCTCCGCAAGCTGAACACCTTCCCGGATGTCAGCCGCAAGCATTGGGCGTACTACGCAGTCATGGAGGCTGCCAACGCCCATACCGCCATTCTTGGTGACAGCGAAAGCTGGAGCAAGTAAATTGTATCCCCCTGCGGGTGGTCTGAGAGCAGACCACCCGCACTTTTTAACTAAACCTAACCATTAAAAAAAGGAGCACTGAATATGCTGAAAATCACTGCCATTGGCAATCTGACCCACGATGTGGAACTGAAGATGAACGAGGCCACCGGCAAACCCTATGCCATCCTGCGTATCGCCTCGGATCGCCGCTATAAGGATAAGGACGGCAACAAGCTCACCGATTTTATCTCCATCAAGGTGCGCGGCCCTCTGGCCGAGCGCTGCGCGGCGTTTGCGTGGAAGGGCTGTAAGCTGGCAGCCACCGGCGATTTCGAGACCATCACCTTCGCGGACGATCCCCAGCGCCAACCCGGTTTCCTCATCAAAGCCAGCGATGTGGAATTCCTGTCTCCCCGCAAGGCGGAGGACGCGGCACAGGCGGTGGAGGATATGTCCGCCAGTGAGGACGCCGCCTGATGAAAAACACCGGGATCACATACACCAGCGCAGAGCGCAGTCCTGTGATCCTGCCGGAGATGGCCGAACTGCTCCCGCCTTTGAGCGCGGAGCAGTCTGCCGC
Source organism: Candidatus Pseudoscillospira sp. SGI.172 (assembly GCF_050313575.1). NCBI lineage: Bacteria > Bacillati > Bacillota > Clostridia > Candidatus Pseudoscillospira > Candidatus Pseudoscillospira sp. SGI.172. The sequence continues at coordinate 52,645 of NZ_JBNPLQ010000011.1, forward strand.
TCTGGAAGAGGATCTGATGCGAAACGGCTGTTACTCCCCCATCATCGTCAATGAGGACATGGTGATCGTGGACGGGCATAACCGACAGTCGCTGTGTGAAAAGCATGGTCTGCCCTATACGATGGCGGTATTCTCCTTCGAGGATCTGCTGGAAGCCAAGCAGTGGGCGCTGGATACCCAGAAAGGTCGTCGCAATCTGGAAAAGTGGGAGCTGGGCAAGATCGCACTGAAGCTGAAGCCGGAGATCGAGGCGAAAGCCAGGGCAAACCAAGGGACACGCACAGACCTTTCGGCAACATTGCCGGAAAGTTCCGATACTGTGGACACCCGCAAGGAGCTGGCAGAAGCAGTCGGCCTAGGTGAGCGCACCATGGGCAAGGTCATGCAGATCGATGAGAATGCCCCGGAGGTTATCAAGGAGGCTCTGGATAAGAAGGAACTTTCCATCAACAAGGGTTATGACCTGACCCGGCAGCTTCAGGACCTGCCGGAAGAGCAGCGGGAGCAGGCGGCCGCCGAAGCGCTGGAATACGAAAAAGCGAAAAAAGAACTGAAAAAGCAGGATGCCGAGATCGACCGGAAAGGAAAGATCGCGGCGCTTTTCTGCAAAGCGTATGAAAAAGCCGTCCTGCTGACACCGTCCGAGGAAAATGTCCGCTGCTGGACGGACGGGACGCGGATGACCCCGGAGGAAATGCGGGATACCGTGAAGGAATCCCGCGAGCTGGCGGAGGTGTTCCGGACGATTGCGGATATCATCGAGCAGAAGATCCTGCCCGCGGATTGGAGGTGTGCCGATGCAGAAAGCGAAGAAAACGATGCCCAGCCGGACGGGAATCCCGCCTGACGCGCAGGCGGAGATTTTGCAAAAGCTGTCTGCCGAGACGAAGATCACTTCCTGTGAGATCGCGGAGATCTTGAAAAAGCATGATGTCTGCGGAGATATGGATGCGCTCCAGGACGCCTACCGGAAACGGCTGGGACAGCGTCTCCTGTCCGGCATCCGGGACGAGAACGGCAAGCGGGAAATCCTCTCCACCAGCGGCGGCGAGTATGTCATCGTAGATTGCTGCAATGACCCGCAGAAGCTGAAAGCCATCCAGCGCCGCATTCAGGCGCAGATGAATGGGCTGGATGTGTCTGCCGTGAAAGTGCATGGGCGCGTTCACTTTTTAGAGCGTTTTGCGGGCTGGGTAAGAAAGGAGCGGTCAGATGGAGCAGCATGAGGAAATGCTATCCCCGGAGGAACAGTACGTGCAGCTTGCACCGACGCTGGACGCAGACGGTTTCTCGCTGTATGCCGCCGCGGAAGAAGTCACCGGGCTCAAGGTCTATGAAGAATTTCCCTATGAGGATAACCGGGGAATGTTTGAGCTGGCAGACGGACACACGCTGCTGCGGTATCTGGAAGCGGCATACTTTGGGACCGTTACCTGGGAGATCGTCCCCGGCACACCCTATGAGCGTGCTATTCTCGGTGAAGTGGACAAAACCACACCGAAGTATCGCACGTTTTATCAAAAGATCTGCGCGGGTGCAGCAGCGCACATCAAAAAACGTATTGGGAAGGAGAGACAGAATGTGAAGGAACCGATCTCAGAGATCAACAAAGAATCCTTCTGGGACCTGATCCATGAGGCAAAAAACGCCTGCGGGCAGGATATGGACGCTATGCTGGCCTATCTGAAAGACCGGCTGGCTTCTATGGGCCCCATGCAGGCACAGAATTTTCACGACATCATCCACGCCTATGAAGATCTCGCAGACAAGTACGGCCTGTGGGACGCGGCAGGGATCATGAAGGAATACGGCTGCAGCGATGATGGGTTTATCGATTTTCGCGCCTGGCTCATCGCACAGGGGCGCGAGGTCTATTTTGCCGCGCTGGCAGACCCGGACAGCCTTGCGGATGTCGTTCCCTACGGAGATTGCTGCTTTGAGCAGTTGAGCTATGTCGGGGACTATGCCTACGAGCAGCTCACTGGGAAAAGCGCCTATGATCAGACAGATTGGAGCGCATATGAAGCGCTTTTGATGAAGTTGGAACAGGATATCGTTTATAAGGGCGGCATCGAGTTTCCCAGAGAGGGCGCGGATCTGAAGAAATATCTGCCCCGGCTCTGCGCGAAGCATCCGGAGTGGGACGGTCAAACGCGCTGGAATCTGCAGCTGAAGGAGATTCGGGATCTGATCCATGCCGGAAAGGACTATGACTGGCGCCAGACATCAAATAAGAAGAAACGCAGCCGTGGAGGTGAAGCAAGATGAGCGAGTCCATGATTGTTGGTGTCGACCACGGCTATGCCGCTATGAAAACGGCCCATTTCTCTTTTCCATCTGGTCTGGTGGCGTATGAGCATGAGCCATATACGCTGAAGGACGTGCTGGAATACGGCGGAAAATTCTATGTGGTGGGCAGCGGGCGACAGGCGCTTCAGAAGAACAAAACGCAGACAGAGGACTACTACCTCCTTACGCTGGCAGCCATCGCAAAGGAGATCTCCTTCCGTCATGCGGAGCCTGCAGCAGAGATCCATCTAGCGGCCGGACTGCCCCTCACCAGCTTTGGACGGGAGAAAAATGCATTCCGGGACTATCTGCTCCGGGATGGGAAAACGGTGAGTTTCCGCTATGAGGGACAGGACTACTCTATCACCATCCGCAAGGTGTCCCTGTTCCCGCAAGGTTATGCCGCAGTCTTGACCCAGAGCATCCTGCTGGATGAGCCTTCTGTGATCGTGGCGGATATTGGCGGATGGACAGTGGATCTGATGCGTTTGGACAACCGTATCCCCAATGCATCGACCTGCCGCAGTCTGGAACTTGGCATGATCCGCTGTCTGGATGAGATCGGTGAGCAGATCCGCCGCACGCTGGGCCTGTCTATGACGGCGGCACAGATGGAAAGCGTGCTGCGCGGCGATGCTGTCCATATCAACGAGGATGCCAGAAAAATTATTGACCGGCAGGCAGACGCCTATGTCCATCGCCTGCTCTCCGCCATTACGGAGAGCGGACTGGATACCCGCGCCATGCCTGCTGTTTTTCTGGGCGGCGGCGCAGCGCTGCTGAAGCGGACTGTATCCGCCGCGGACGGTCTTTGCCGCCCAGTCATCCTTGACGATGTATCCCTCAACGCCAAAGGCTATGAGCGGCTGGCGGAACGTCTTTCCAAGAACGATGAGCAGTAACAAAAAGCGGATCAATCTGTCCTTTTCCATGTCCTCACCCATCCAGCGCAGGGCGTGGAAGAAGCTGACGGAGATCCCCGCAGGACAGCGCACCGCCGCGGTCTGCCGCATGGTCTGTGAGTATAAAGGGCAGCAGGAACTGCTGGACGCCGTTCGCCAGACCATCCGACAGGAACTGCGGGGAATGCAGCTCACCAAAGAAGAAGCGCAGGATAGCGGCAGAGCTGGGGATGTAGATGAAAGCGTCCTCGGCTTTTTGCTTGCCCTGCAGGAAGGGGATGAGATGACCTGATCCGATATTTTGATATGTTCGCCGGCATCGGCGGCTTCCGCACGGGATTGACCCGCGCGGGCGGTTTCCGGTGTGTAGGACACTGCGAGATCGACAAATACGCCAATGCCAGCTATGAGGCCATTTATGAGCCGGGAAAGGAGGAACGATATTATCCAGATGCCACAAAAATCGACCCCGCAGACCTGCCGGACTTCGACCTTCTGTGCGGAGGATTCCCTTGTCAGACATTTTCAATCGCTGGCAGAAGAAAGGGCTTTGACGACACCCGCGGCACTCTCTTCTTTGAAATTGCCCGATTGGCTCAATCCAAACGACCTTCGTATCTTCTGCTCGAAAACGTTCCGGGACTGCTGTCGCATGACAAAGGCCGGACGTTTTCTGTCATCCTCGCCACGCTTAATGACCTGGGGTACCGCGTGGAATGGATGGTGCTTAACAGCAAACATTTTGGAGTCCCGCAATCCAGAAGGCGGCTGTTCCTTATCTGCTATCTTGATCCCCGATGCGCCGGAAAAATATTTCCTGTCTTCGGCACAGGTGGAAAAGCTCTTATACAAGTCCTCGGAGGCTCGCAAGGCTCCCGTGTCTACGACGCAGACGGAATAGCCTGCACGCAGACTGCCGGCGCTGGAGGTGTGGGCGGCAAAACAGGATTGTATATCATTCCGCAGGACAGACCCTTTGTGGATCTATATGCCGGGGAGGCGAGACAAACGGAGGCCGCCCGCTGCCTCACTGCCCGTTATGGACAGACAACGCTGTCCAATCATAGAGCAGAACGTTCCGGCGTTCTGCTCATCAAGGAAGCCACGAAAAAAGGCTATAAAGAGGCGAATCCCGGTGACAGCGTCGATCTCGGCTTTTCCGGGAGCAATACCCGCCGTGGTCGTGTGGGACAGGATATCGCACACACATTGGAGACGAGCTGCATCCAGGGCATCGTGGAACGTGGCGGACGCATCCGGCGTCTGATGCCGCGGGAGTGTCTGCGGCTGCAGGGCTTCGATGAGTGGCAGATCGACCGCATCCTCGCCATCCAGTCTGATGCACAGGCGTATAAGCAGGCAGGCAACAGCGTCACCGCCAATGTCATTGAAGCCATCGGGCGCCGCATCCGGGAGGTGGATGCGAAACTGAAAGCCGGTGCTGCCGCATGATCGGGCTGAAGGACCAGTGCTTCGGCGTGGAAGTTGAAATGACCGGCATCACCCGTGAACAGGCGGCAACAGCGCTGGCCGCGTATTTTGCAACGGACGCCCGCTATGTGGGCGGCGCTTACGATAAATGGTGTGTGACGGATCGGGACGGCAAAGAGTGGACGGTCATGAGTGACTCCAGCATCCACGGGGAGCAGAAGATCGGCAGCGGCTATCGTGCAACGGGTGACTACAGATACCGCGTGGAGATGGTAACGCCAAAGCTCACCTATGCGGAACTGCCCAAGCTGCAGGAGTGTGTCCGGCAGGTACGCCACGCAGGAGCTAGGGCCAACAGCTCCTGCGGCATCCATGTCCATGTGGACGCAGCCAATCATAACCGGCAGAGTCTGAAAAACCTCATCGGCATCATGTACTCCAAGGAGGATATCCTGTTCAAAGCGCTGCAGGTCAATGAAAGCCGGGCGTCCCGCTGGTGTCAGAAGGTGCGGGAACCCATGCTGAAGCAGGCACGCAGGCTCTCGTCGGATGAGACAAGGGATCTGACGCAGCTGGAGAATATCTGGTATGAGGGAGATAACGGCAGCGCAGACCACTATAACTGGACCCGCTATTACGCACTGAATCTGCATTCGGTCTTTTACCGGGGAACGGTGGAATGGCGCTGTTTCAATTCCACGCTCCACGCGGGAAAAGTTGCCGCCTATGTGAATCTGTGCCTTGCCATCTCCGCCCAGGCTATCGCCCAGCGCAGCACGGTCATGCGCAAGACCCACAGCGACAATGAACTGTTCACCTTCCGGGTCTGGTTGGTGCGGTTGGGGCTCAACGGCGAGGAATTCAAGCATACCCGTGACCACCTGTTGGCAAATCTGGACGGTGACCGTGCATGGCGTTTCGATAAGGACAGCTATGCAGTCAACAAAAAGAAGAAAAAATCCAGAGAAATGGAGAGGTGAAGCCTTTGAAGATTCAAATTGAAGATACCGTGTACGAAGGGACCGCAGCCGGGATCATGGAACAGCTTCGGGATCTCAGCTTTGATCCCACAGAGTTCCCAGATGTGGAGACCTACATCTGGTTTGTACAGAACAATGTCATCCGCACCACGGGAATGGACTGTCCGCTGCAGGATGGCGATGCGGAAACGCAGGCGGCAGCCCTGCTCCGTCATCTGGAACGCTTTGGCGCTCTGACGATGCTGGAGGTGTGACGTGGAGGAAAACCTGTATTTTGCCTACGGCAGCAACCTTGATCTGGAGCAGATGGCGCAGCGCTGTCCGGATGCCGAGATCGTGGGGCCGGTCAGGCTGGAAAACTACGAACTGCGGTTCCGCGGCAGCGGCTTTGCTACCGTTGCGCCGAAAAAAGGCAGTACTGTCCACGGACTGGTGTGGAAGATCACGCCAAACTGTGAACAGTCTCTGGATCGGTACGAGGGGTATCCCCGCCACTACACGAAAGAAACCGTGACTGTTAAAGACGCGGCCGGTGCAGAGATCCCCGTCATGGTCTATATCATGGCGGAGCCGTATTGCCGCCAGCCTGCACTGCCGTCCCCGTATTATTACCGCGTGATCCAGCGGGGCTTTGAAGCCAACGGCCTGCCGGTGGAGTCATTACAGGCTGCGTGGGACAGGACCGTTGACGAGGTGTTCTCCGGAAAGCTGGATAAGCCGAGGAATAAGAAATCGGAACGACGCAAAGAGCCGGAACGGTAATGGCTCTGCCGTAGCAGAAAGAAATAGCCTGTTTGCAATTTCCGCCGCGTGTGTTACAATATCCCCTGTTTGTGAAAGGGGTGCGGATATGTTTTACACGATGGAGGAAGCCGCTGTCCTCGGCGGTTTTCTGGAACTGTATCTGGACCGGGATAGCGTGGACCCGGCCGTGCGGGAACGGCACCGGAAATTCCGGCAGGGACTGATGCGCGGCGCTCTGGAACGGGCCGATTATGAATGGGCGGCTGCGACGCTGGGATTCCTGCGCCCCCAATGGTGGCAGGAGCATGAAGATCATCGGGCGTTGGAAAATGCCCTGCTGAAGACCCGGACGCTGGCATCCAAAAAAGAATAAGAATCACCATTTGCGGCAACGGCAGTGCAAACTGCTGCTGCCGCTTTTCTTTTGGGAAGGAGGAACCCATATCAGCACAGGAAAAATGAAAGTCCTTGTGGTGCGCCCCATGGAAATGCCTGAAGTGCAGGAGATCGACCACACCCTTTCTGCCATGCAGGAGCTCGTAGGCGGCACCATTCAGGCAGTCTACCCCTTCGATGACCCGGTGGCGCTCGTCTGCAATGATGAGGGCAAGCTGCTGGGCCTGCCGTGGAACCGCGCCCTGACCGATGATCACGGTGTGCCGTATGACATTGTCTGCGGCACATTTTTTGTTGCCGGTCTTAAAGAGGATGATTTTGCCTCGCTGACGGAGCAGCAGATCGAAAAGTACAAGGACAAATACAGCAACGAAATGATCCTCTCTGTTCCGAAACAGCCGGAGGCACATAAGAAACCAATGAAAAAGGAGAAACATGAATATGAAAGATAACTGCATTTTGACCGCTGAGTCAGTCACCGAGGGACATCCCGACAAGCTCTGCGACACCATCGCGGACGCGGTGGTGGATGCCTGTCTGGAGCAGGACGCCGCTGCCCGCGTTGCCTGCGAGGTCATGGCAACAGCCGGAAAGATCATCGCCGCAGGCGAGATCACGGCAGTGAAGATTCCGGACATCCCTGCCATTATTTGCAGAACGGTGCGGGAAGCCGGATATGGCGGCAGCGACTATGAAGTGGAGGTCATCACCCATGAGCAGAGTCCCGACATTGCGGAAGCTGTGTGCGGCGGCACGGAGACCGGCGCAGGAGATCAGGGAATCCTGTACGGTTTTGCCTGCGATGAAACAAAGGAGCTGCTGCCTCTGCCTGTGGTGCTGGCCCATCGACTGACCCGCCTGTTGACCGATACCCGCAGGCAGGGTATTATCCCCGGCCTGCGTCCGGACGGCAAGGCGCAGGTGTCTGTGGAATACCGCTCTGGAGTCCCGTACCGCGTTGCCGCAGTGGTGGTATCCTGCCAGCATGAGGAGGGGCTGCCCCTGCCGGAACTGCGCCGGGACATTCTGCGCCATGTGATCCGACCCGCCATGCAGGGACTTCCGCTGGACGAGCATACCGAAGTGCTGGTCAATCCGTCCGGTCGATTTGTCCAGGGCGGTTTTGAAGCGGACACCGGACTCACCGGACGCAAGCTGATGGTGGACACCTACGGCGGCCTCGCCCCTCATGGCGGCGGCGCGCTGTCCGGCAAGGATGGAACGAAGGTGGACCGCAGCGGCGCGTACATGGCCCGTTACATTGCCAAGAATATCGTAGCGGCAGGACTGGCCAAGCGCTGCACCATCAGCCTTGCCTATGCCATCGGCAAGGCACAGCCTGTGGCGGTGACGGTGGATACGGAGCATACCGGCATCTATTCCGATGATGTGCTGGAACAGGCTGTCTGCACGGTATTCAACCTGACGCCGGACGGCATGATCGGAACGCTGGGACTGGATCAGCCCATGTTCCAAAAGTTCTGCAATTACGGACACTTCACCCATGCGGACGCGCCCTGGGAGCGCACGGATATGACAGAGGTGCTGGAATGTGCCTGTCGTGCCAAGGACATGGGCGTATCGCACCGATAACAGAAAAGGCCCGCGAGAGATCGTCTCTCGCGGGCGTATTATCACTGCACGGAATCCTTGAATGCCTTGCCGGGCTTGAAAGCCGGCGCTTTGGAAGCGGGGATTTCAATGGTGGCTCCAGTGGCGGGATTCTTGCCGGTGCGGGCGGCGCGCTCTTTCACCTCGAAGGTGCCAAAGCCCAGCAGCTGTACCTTGTCACCGGACTTCAACGCAGTCTGCAGCGTGTCGACAAACGCATTCAGAGCGGTGTCACAGTCCTTCTTGGTCAGGCCGCTGGCTTCCGCCATAGCGGTGATCAGTTCTGTTTTATTCATCGTATTTCGTCTCCTTCATATCTAAAATGACTGGAAATGATATGCGCTATTATAGCAGACTCCCCACCTGCTGACAATACTGCCAGCAAAAACAGAATCAGAGAGGATGATCATGATTTCAAAAGAAAAGAAGAACACCCTGCATATTGCGTCCTGCTCCTTCGGCAAAGACAGCCTTGCCACGATCCTGCTGGCGCTGGAGCACGGGGAACCGCTGGATGAAGCGGTCTACTGTGAGGTGATGTTCGATAAAAGGACCTCCGGCGAGGTGCCGGAGCATCGGGCATTCATCTATGAGACTGCGCTCCCCAGACTGGAACGGTTGGGCATCCCGGTCCGTGTGCTGCGTTCGGATAAGACTTATCTGGATTTGTTTGCAGGAACAGTTACTCGCGGTCCGAAAAAAGGACTTCGGCGCGGATTCCCTCTGTGCGGGCATTGCTACGTTCAGCGGGACTGCAAACTCCGTCCCATCCGCCGGTATAACAGGACTCTGACGCCGGATACTGTGCAGTATGTGGGCATCGCCAGCGATGAGCCGGTGCGCTTGTGCCGCTTGCAGAAAAATCAGGTGTCCCTGCTGGAAAAATATCACTACACCGAAGAGGATGCAAAGCAGCTCTGCCAAACGGCAGGGCTGCTTTCTCCAGTCTATGCGTTCACAGACCGTGGCGGCTGCTGGTTCTGCCCGAATGCCAAGCGGAAGGAACTGCGGCACCTCTATGACCACCATCCGGAGCTGTGGGCGAAAATGCTGGAGCTGCAGGCAATGCCGGGAAAGGTGTCCGAGAAATTCAACCGCACGGAGCGCTTTTCCGACATCGATGCGGCATTCCGAAAAGAAGATGCCCTGTGCCCAAAAGCGGCATAAAAAAGAAAAAGGAGATGAGAACCATCAGCAATCAGAAATATGAGATCACAGACATGGCCCATGAGGAATATCCGTTCCTGCACCGCATCCGTGCGCTGCGGGATATCTGCGGTGAGATTTGCGCAGGCGACATAGGCGGTTTCGTGGAAAGCGAAAGCAACCTGTCCGCAGAGCCGGGAGACTGCGCGTGGATCTTCGATGACGCCATTGCAGCGGGCAATGCCTATGTGGATTGGGACGCCTGTCTGCGGGGTGATGCCATTGCCTGCGGCAGCGCCTATGTTTCCAAAGGCAGCGTGATGAGCGGCCACAGCCGCGCCGAGGACAACGCCTATCTCCGCGGGGCCTCCATGACCGGAAAAGCGCTGGCTTCCGGAAACGCGCAGATCATTCACGATCCCCATACGATGGGGACTCCCATCCTGTCCGGCAACTGCAAGGTGTATGGCACGGTGCAGGGGGATATCCGCATCACCGGTTCTGCCGTGATCCTGCCCTGCGAGGAAGTCCGCAACGATACAAGGGATACCTTTGTCCTGAGCGGCAAGAGCCGCAGCGTGATCCGCGGCATCGGGCGTGAGACCTTGAAACCTCTGCAAAAAGAAGTAAGTCCTATGAAAACAAAAACGCCAAAGAAACGAGGTGTGGAGCGATGACCGTGTATGAGCAGGAGCTGCGAAAGCTGTTTGAACACAGCAATCTCGTGGATCGGCCTCAATTCTCCGGGCGTGTGTGCGTGGGAGATCTCGGAAAGGACCTGCGTGTACGGGCGGAGTTTCTCTCTACCCATATCTCCAGCCAATATGACGCCATCCGCCTCACGGTGCTCAACCGCACGGAGGGCGTGGTGGACCGGACGCTGCTGCGCTTTCAGGATGTCTGGGGTAAAAAGCAGGTGCCGAACAATCCCAACTTCCGCAGCGGCGTCATTCCCCACCTGTGGGATGACTACGGAAAAGTGGAATGGTACGCCTATCATCCCACTGCCGCGGACTATGCCGCTCTGCGGGATGCCGTCGGTCAGTATCTGTCCGCATTCCGGGAGCGCACGCCGGAGCTGGAACGGAGCGGCCCCAAGCTGGTCTATATCTGTGCTCCGCTGCGGGGCGATGTGACAAACAATGTGGAGTTTGCGCGGCAGAAAGCGCAGGAGGTGTTTGTGGAGGGAAATATCCCTATCTGTCCGCATCTGCTGTTCCCGCCTGTCGCAGATCCCGACGATCCCGCCCAGGATGAAAAAGCCAGGGCGATGGGACTGCGCCTGCTGGAATCCTGCCAGCAGATGAATGTGTACGGTCCGGTCTGGACGGATGGGATGTGGCAGGAGATCTATAAAGCCGGTGAGCTGGGCATCCCCGTGTTGACGGATCAGAAAACCATTGGCCGGACGCCGCCTGCACGGCATCCCAAAAGAAAGGAGAGATAAATGCCAATTGAGAGGATCACTGCGGACGATCTGCGGGATATGGAGCATCAGGAGGGACTGGTGCTGCAGGGCTGCGGCGGAGAGGCGCAGGAGTGGCTGGATGGCATCAATGACCTGCTGACGCAGGACGGCATCCTGCAGAATGGCAGCCGCTTTGAGACGGTCAAGGTTTTTCAGCACGATGGACTCAACAATCTGCTGTTCCCCTTCGAGAACATTCAGGTGGATATGGGGAAGCTGGCGATGTGGCGTTTGCAGACCCACGGCGCATTCGGCGGCACATGGCTGTCCGACTATGTTCCCAACAGGCTGGGCGGGTTTCGCTCCGCCCGGCAGGAGAACCCCCGCCCTCTCTGCCCTCTGCTGGGGCAGGACGGCAACATCTTCCATCTGATGGGTATTGCCGCCAGAGTTCTTCGGCAGAATGGCATGGCGGCAGAAGCAAAGGAAATGCAGACCCGCATCATGGGCGGAGCGTGCCACAGCTACGAGGAAGCACTGGGAATCATCAGCGAATATGTGGAGACGGAGCTGTCTCCGCCCCGCGAAAATCGAACGAAAAAGAAGGAGAAGCATGAGCATGAGCGATAATCAGAAATGGAGCATCCTCCAGGGTGATGCCCTGAAGGTGCTGGGGACCTTTGCCCCCAACACCTTTGACGCTGTCATCACCGATCCGCCCTATGCGTCCGGTGGGCGCACCCAGACGGAGAAAAACAAATCCACAGCCAGAAAGTATTCCAGCATGGGCGAGAACGCACCGCCCCCTTTCGATGGGGACGCCAAGGACCAGCGCTCCTGGACCCGCTGGGCGGCGGAGTGGTTGTATGAAGCGCGAAAGGTATGCAAGAGCGGTGCGCCGGTATGTATGTTCATCGACTGGCGGCAGCTTCCCGCGGCGACAGACGCTCTCCAGTGGGCCGGTTGGATCTGGCGCGGCACCGCAGTTTGGGATAAGGGCAACAGCCGCCCGCAGAAGGGGCGCTTCCGTCAGCAGGCGGAGTATATCGTCTGGGGCTCCAACGGCGATATGCCCATCAGCCGTCCGGTCCCGTGTCTGCCGGGGGTGTTCAAATACGGCAATCCCCAGAGCCGCATCCATCTGACGGAGAAGCCGCTGCAGCTGATGCGGGACATTGTGAAGATTACGGAACCGGGCGGGCATATTCTGGACCCCTTTGCCGGCAGCGGTACCACGGTGCTGGCGGCTGTGCAGGAGGGCTATACCGCCACCGGCATCGAAGTCACAGACACCTATGCGGAGCTGGCACGGGAACGTATTCGGAAGGAACTGGCGTGCGCCGCCTGAGCCTGCGCTGTGTGGCAACAGCACTTGCTATGCGCCTCTTGTGGCATTCTTTGTAGAGGAGCAGACGAGCTATTATCAACAGGTAGAAGGATTCGTCCTTCCCTTCGACGCAGCTCGAACTACTGCACGAAACAGCAGGTAGAAAACGGAAGAGATCGAGCGTTGATTCAATATTTGAACGGGCAGGGTGTCTTGATGACACCCTGCCGTTTCTATTTTGGGTGTTACATTGACACCCTGTGCGGAAGGACCCTGCGAAACCGGATGTCTGGCGCTGCTGCCAGACATTTCTTTTTTCTGGAAAAGGTGCGGACCGTGTCCGCCTGTATTGGAATCAACCTACCTCTCAAAAAACGCCCCGCCGACGGCGGGGAACAGCCAACGCCGCCGTGGGCGGCGCTGGCGCAAGCATAGCGTTTGTATGACAAACGCGCTTGCTGGGGGCATCCCCAGTCCCCAATGCCGCCTGCGGGCGGAAGATTTTGCGGCAGCGCCGCGGGAAAGGAGGGCGATATGCCCGAAAAAACACACATGATCTCCGTCCGGCTGACCGACGCGGAGCGCAGGAAGCTGTCGCAGATCTGTGCCGTTTCCGGCCTGCCGGTCAGCGCGGCGATCCGGGAGATGATCGGCGGCGTTACCATCCGCCAGCGGCCGCCGCAGGAGCTTCACGACCTGTATGTGGAGATCAACCGCATCGGCAAGAACATCAATCAGATCGTCCGGAAAGCCAACGCCGGTTTTGCTACGAAGGAGGATATCCGGGAACTGAAGTTTCTGATGCGGACGATAGAGACAAAAATGACAGAATTGGTGAAACAGTAATGGCAGTCACAAAAATCCTTGCCCGCAGAGGCGGTTTGGCTCAGGCCATTGCCTATGTGGTCAACGGTGACAAGACGGAGGAACAGGTGTTGACTGCCACGCAGGGGTGCTCAATCAAAAGTGCCTGCGCCGAGATGCAGGATGCCAAGATCCGCTGGAACAAAACAGACGGAGTGCAGCTCTATCATATCATCCAGTCCTTCCGTCCGGGCGAGATCGAGCCGGAACTGGCGCTGGAGATCGCGCAGGAATTCGTGCGGGAGCATCTGCCCGGATACCAGGCAGTCATCGGCATCCATACCGACCGGGAACACATCCACGCCCATATCGCATTCAATTCCATCAACCAGCTCACCGGAGAAAAATATCACAGCAACGCCCGAAGCTACTACCAGCAGATCCGTGCCATTTCAGACCGGCTCTGCCGGGAGCATGGATTGTCCGTCATCGTGCAGGGCGCGCCTGCCAGGTCGGTCAGCTACATTGAGTGGCTGCGCCAGTCCAAGGGGCAGCCCACCTTCCGTTCCATGCTGGAGGCAGATCTGCGGGATGCCATCCGGGACGCCAACGACCTCGGCCACTTCTTCCTGCTCATGGAGCATAAGGGGTATGAGATCCATCATGGCGGCAGGCTCGGCTTCCGCCTGCGGGGGCAGGAGCGATTCCAGTACCCCGGCAGGCGAGATCCGCCGTTCACAGAGGACGGAATCCGTGCTGCCATCCAGGGCAACCTGGAACAGATCGAAGCGGGACTGCGTCCTGTCTTGCCTGCGCGTCTGGCGTATCAGCCATATCGGAAGCATCCCAGATACAGCGGTTTTCTCGCCCTCTATGTCCATTATCTCTATCTGCTGGGCAAGATCGAAAAGCGGCAGTATCCGCCCCGCATGACGCCGCATCTGCGGCAGGCGGTCATGCGCTTTGAACGGTATCAGGCACAGTTCGCGTTCCTGCGGGAAAATGACATCACAACGCCTGCTGACATGGCGGCATTCGAACAACGCACAGAGGAAACGCTGGGCAGATTGACAAGGCAGCGGACCCTCCTCAACGTGCGGAAGAAGAAACGCCTGCCGCTCTACGCGGCGCTGGCAGACGCGGAGGCGCTGGAACCCAGCAGGGCGTTATACGAGGAAGGGCTCACCGGCATGGAGCAGGAGTTTGAGCAGTATATGAAAGCCGTGAAGCTGCTGGAGGACAGCGGCATTCCACAGGAGGTGCTGAAGGAAGAAAAGGCAGAGGTGTATGAGCAGCTCTCAGAGGTGAATCGGAATATCCGGGCGGAGCGGGAAAAGCTGAAGCTCTGCCGGGAGATCTGCCAGCAGACGCCTATAATGGAGCAGGACATCCAGAAAACAGAAGAACACCAGAAGGAGGTGCGGGAACATGAACATCGGAGGCGGTGAAGCGGCGGACCAGCTGGTACGCATGATGCTCTCCGGCAGCGAGGTCGCTGTCCGGCTGAGCGGCTCCGCCATTAAAAATGTGCTGGCGCTCACCATGGCGCTGGCGGAAAAACACAAGACCATTTCCGGCAAAGTCAATCTGGCAAAGATGCTGAAGGAGACCCGCGATGTGCGGCGGTTCGCCATGTCTCCAGAGCAGTATCAGCAATTCAGGCAGCGGGCAGGAAAACAGAAGATCCTGTTCTCTGCCATCCGTGATTCGGATAACAAGGGAAAAGTCGTGGATGTGATCATGCCGGTAACGGAGGTCGACCGCGCCAATATGATCTTTGAGCGCATCCGATATACCGGGCAGCCGGAGCAGGCGCGGCAGGATGCCCCCTCTAAGGAGCAGGAAGCCCGTGTGGGACAGGAGGCGCCGCAGCGCGAGCAGCAACGCCCCCAGCAGGGGGAAACGCCTGTGACACCGTCTGCGGGCAAGCGGCAGGAGGTGGCGCCAAAAAAAGAATCTCGGTCGGGAACAGACTTGCCAGATACCAAAGGCAGATCGACCTCATCCAGCGGCAGGGAAACGACTGCCGGGACGATGACGAGTGAGCGGCCTTCGGTTCTGGAACGGCTGAAAGGCTATCAGGCGCAGCTCGATACCCGGCAGAAGTCTGCCCCGGCCAAGGAAAAGGTCCGTCAAAAAGTACGACCGGACAGGACAAAGTAAGAAAGCCGTTTCGTCAGCAAGGCCGGCAGAGTGGAATGCTCTGCCGGCCTCGTATTTTTTATGCAGGAGGTGATGCGGCTGAAAAAGACATCCCAAACAACGGATCTGGTACTTGCGCTGTTCCTCTATATCCCTGTGATATGGGCGGCGCTGCTGATCGCCCAGTCCCTTGGCGGCGGTCTGCCGGAGCTGCTATCAAACTTAACTGCCGCGCTGGAACAGCCCTTCCAGATCCAATGGACAGACAAGAGTCTGTTGTCCATTCTCGTCTGCACCGGCGCGTATCTCATGGGGCTGTGTCTCTATGCTTCCGGACAGGGCAGGACACGGGACGGAGAGGAACACGGCTCCGCCGCATGGGGCTCGCCCCGGCAGCTCAACGCGCAGTTCCGTCAAAAGCAGAACAAGATCCTCACCCGCCATGTGCGGCTGGGGCTGGATACCCACAAGCACCGGCGCTCACTGAATGTGCTGGTCATTGGCGGCAGCGGCGCGGCCAAAACCCGCGGCTATGTCAAGCCCAACATTCTGGAAGCAAACAGCAACTATGTGATCACGGACCCGAAGATGGAGGTGCTGACCGCCACCGGAGGGTATCTGAAACGGCAGGGATACGACATCCGAGTGCTGAATCTGGTAGATCTGTCGCAGTCAGACGGCTATAACCCGTTCCGCTACCTGCGGGATGAAAAAGACGCGCTGAAGCTGGTCAACACGCTGATCCAGGCAACGACGCCCAAGGGCAGTCACGAGTCCGATCCGTTCTGGTCG
>NZ_JBNPLQ010000012.1:0-66367 GCF_050313575.1 Candidatus Pseudoscillospira sp. SGI.172
GCCCGCAGGCGCGAAAAAGGTGGATCTGTTTTCTGCCGCGGCGTGTACGTGACAGGAAACACCTCTCAGCCCGTCAGTGTGCGCATGGTCCGCCTACGGCGGACCATGCGTGCGCGCAACGGGCTGCATCCTGCTCGAAAAAGCGGCAAAGCCACTTTTTCGACAGTCTCCAGACGTGCTTTTCAGCCGGAGTACAGCCAACTCTCGCTGCTGCGAATTTGATGCCGGCCCTTCCTGCTGCCGGAATAACGATCATTGATCTCCCCGCGGTCCAATCAAATGCAGCGGCGTTCTCCATCGGCCATTTATGATCCTCTCCTGCACAGCCGTCTGTCTTGGAGCCACGCAAACGCACGCCGATACGGTTATGACAGCAGAACGGCCGGAACCGGCCCCCGCTCTTGTGCTCTTTTCCCCTTTATGCTATACTTTTCCAAAAACAGAGGAGATCGTCTCACATGGAATGGATCATTCGTCCGGTAGAGGCGGGCGACGCCCTTCTGAATGAGATCCTGGATCTGGCCGATCACTGGCTCATGCTGGTGCGGGTGGAATTGGAGGTGTTCTCCGACAATGAAGGGGCCATTCGGCTGTATGAGTCCCTGGGTTTTCAAAAAGAGGGCCTCAAGCGAATGGCCACTGTGCGGGGAGGCCGCTATGTGGATGAATACCTCATGGCCCGGCTTCGCCCCGGTCTTGAGCCCTGAGTTCTCCCCTCAGGAAAACCATGCCCGCAGCTCCAGGCCGTCCTGAAATTCCCAGTGCTCCTCCAGAAAAGCGGTGCACCGCCCGATGAGCCACCCATTCACCAGCGCGCAGAGAACGGTCCCCCACCGGACCCTGACAAACTGTCCCGCGCCGAAAAAGACAAAGGACAGGATCACCGCCGCTCCGCAGCTGACGCAGTCGTAGACCGTCTTGATCCGGTGCATCTTCAGCCCTGTCTTGCGCGTGAGTTCTTTGACGGCAAGTTCATAGGCCGCCGGAGGAAAATAGGTATGGAACAGCAGAGTCACCCCCAGGGCACACAGGAGCATTCCCAGCAGATAGCAGCCTCCCCGGGCTGCCCAGCCGCTCACGGGAATGGGGGCGGTAAGTCTCATCGCGGTGTCCAGAAACAGGCCGTACGCCACCGTCGTGACAAAGGAAAAAAGGTAGGCCCCGCGAAATCGACCCATGACCGCAGCCAGCAGCAGGAGCACCACCGCCTGAAACAGATACTCCGCCATGCCGAAAGTGAACCACGGAAAAATCAGCGACAGCTTCCGGTAGAACACATAAGCCGGCGCCGCCACCATGGAAACCCCAAAATCCGCCGCCGCCATGAGGGTCGTTCCCGACGCCAGGATGAGCAGCCCCAGCAGATAGGCCGCCTCGGTGTAAAAAATCCGCTTCATTGTCTCTTCCTCGTATAAAAAATGAGCAAGACAGCTTTTTCCGTTTGATAAAGAAACGGAAAAAGCTGTCTGTTTATGAGGATATCATATTTTCTGCCGCCGCGCAGCCCCAAATACAAGCCCCGCGTTATTCGTACCGTTTCCCGGCAAAATAAGCCGGCAGGAAAAGTCCCACCATGGCAGTCAGCTTCAGCGTGAGATCCACTGCAAGAGGCCGCGCGGGGAAGAGCTCTTCCGCAGCCCACCAGGCCGCCGGAAACAGCACTGACGCCCCCAGAAGCCACAGCCGCATTCCCCGCAGAATGTGGGGCCAGTTGCTGTTGTTGAGCCGGATCCCCGCCAGATTCATGCGAAAAACCCCGTCTCCGTAAAAACTGATCCGATTTTCATCATAATAGGCGGGCAGGGTATCAGGGGCAAAAAAGCACAGCCATGCGCCGAAGAGAAGGCTCAGCCCCTCCACCAGCAGCACATTCTCCGCCAGCTCCGCCCACTGCGCTCCCCAAATCACCAGCAGACACACTTCCCCCAGCCCCACTGCTCCGCAGAGCAGATAGGCCAGACTTCGACGCCGCCGCGCCGCTTCCCGCGCCTTCCGTTCCTGTGCGGACAGCTCCACTGTTCCGGCCACCAGCCGGTCCACCGCGTCCACTTTCCACGGTTCCTCCCTGGGCATCCGCTGCCCGGAGAGGAGCTCTGTGACGCTCACCCCCAGGGCCTCTCCCAACGGGAGCAGCAGCTCCACGTCCGGCATGCTCAGTCCCCGCTCCCACTTGCTCACCGCCTTGTCGGAGACGAAAAGACGCTGGGCAAGCTCCTTCTGTGTCAGTCCCTCCTCTTTTCGCAGCGCGCTGACAAACGCGCCGAAACGCCCCTTGTCAATGGATTCCATTTCACAGCCTCCTTTTCCACGCCAGGGTAACCCATCCCGCCCTCCGGCGTCAACCGACTGGCGGTAGAGTCCTTTGCCCCCAGTGCCTTGAGGTCTTAATTTTCCCCCAGATCCATCACGTCCACCGCGTGGCGCATGTGGATGGCCATGGCATAACCCGCCCCGGCCTCATCCCGCTTCCGGAAAAAGTCCAGCAAAAGGGCGTGGTCCCGCAGGGTGTCCTCCGCCAGCTCCCGGGCGTGCCCGCCGGAGGTGATGGCCCCCGACACAGCCTGGCTGATGACGGGCATCAGGCGGGAAAAAAACTCGTTGTGGGCCGCCCGGACGATGGCGGTGTGGAAGTCCTGATCAGCCTGGGTCCGGTCCTCCTCCGCCAGAATGCACCGGTTCACCGCCTCCCCCCGGGCCACGATCTCCGCCAGCTCCTCCGGGGTGGCCCGGCGGCAGGCCAGACGGGCCACCTCCGGCTCAAAAATGCGCCGCAGTTCAAAGAGATCCCGCAGCTGCACCCGCTCCCGGGCCAGCGCGCCGAATCCGAAATCCCCCCGCTCCTCCACCTCACGGGAGACAAAGGCCCCTTTTCCCCGGCGGATCTCCACCACGCCCTGGGCGGCAAGGGTACGCAGCGCCTCCCGCAGCGTGGCGCGGCTCACCCCCAGCTCCCCCGCCAGCTCCACCTCCCCGGGCAGCTTCTCCCCCGGGGAAAAGCGCCCCTCGGCCACGATCCGGCTGTACAGCTGATCCGCCGTTCTCTGGGACAAACTTTTTTTCTCCATCGGTCCGCCTCTTTTCCTTGACATTGTTTCTTCTATCATATAGTATATTGTCAGACAATTCAAGTGTGTTCAGACACATTTTCAAGGAGGAAGTTTTGATGCGCAGCGACAACGTGACCCGGGGCGCCGAGCGCGCCCCCAACCGCTCCCTTTTCTACGCCCTGGGCTATACCAAGGAAGAGCTGGAGCGCCCCCTCATCGGAGTAGTCTGCTCCCAGAGCGAGATCGTCCCCGGCCACATGAATCTGGACAAGATCGCCGAGGCGGTGAAGGCGGGCATCCGGCTGGCGGGCGGAACGCCGGTGGAGTTCCCCGCCATCGCTGTGTGCGACGGCATCGCCATGGGCCACGTGGGCATGAAATACTCCCTGGTGACCCGGGAGCTCATCGCCGACTCCACCGAGGCCATGGCGCTGGCTCACCAGTTTGACGGCCTAGTCATGATCCCCAACTGCGACAAAAATGTCCCCGGCCTTCTCATGGCCGCCGCCCGGCTGAACATCCCCGCCATCTTCGTCTCCGGCGGACCCATGCTGGCGGGCACCCTGCGGGACGGCCGGCGTACCTGCCTGTCCCACATGTTTGAGGCAGTGGGCGCCTACAAGGCTGGAAAGCTGGATGAGGACGGCCTGGAGGAGTATGAGCAGAACGCCTGCCCCTCCTGCGGCTCCTGCTCCGGCATGTACACGGCCAACTCCATGAACTGCCTCACCGAGGGCATCGGTATGGCCCTCCGGGGCAACGGCACCATCCCCGCCGTTTACTCCGCCCGGCTTCGGCTGGCCAAGCACACCGGCATGAAGATCATGGAGCTGGTGGAGAAGGACATCCGCCCCCGGGACATCATGACCGAGGCCGCCTTCCATAACGCCGAGACGCTGGATATGGCCCTGGGCTGCTCCACCAACTCCATGCTCCATCTCCCCGCCATCGCCCACGAGTGCGGGATCGAGCTCTCCTTTGACTACGCCAACCAGATCAGCTCTCAGACCCCCAACCTCTGCCACCTGGCCCCCGCCGGGGACACCTACATCGAGGATCTGGACCGGGCAGGCGGCGTGTACGCGGTGATGAAGGAGCTGACCAAAAAGGACCTGCTGGACACCTCCCTCCTCACCGTCACCGGCAAGACGGTGGCGGAAAATCTGGAGGGGGTGGAGAACCTGGACGAGCACCTCATCCGGCCCATCGACAACCCCTATTCCCCCTACGGCGGGATCGCTGTCCTGAAAGGCTCTCTGGCCCCCGAGGGGTGCGTGGTGAAGCAGTCCGCCGTGGCGCCCGAGATGATGGTCCACACCGGCCCCGCCCGGGTTTTTGACAGTGAGGAGGACGCCATCGCCGCCATCTATGGCGGGAAGATCGTCGCCGGGGACGTGGTGGTCATCCGCTACGAGGGGCCCAAGGGCGGCCCCGGCATGCGGGAAATGCTCAACCCCACCTCGGCCATCGCCGGCATGGGTCTGGACAAAGAGGTGGCGCTCATCACCGACGGCCGCTTCTCCGGCGCCACCCGGGGAGCCTCCATCGGCCACGTCTCCCCTGAAGCCGCGCTGGGCGGTCCCATCGCCTTTGTGGAGGAGGGCGATCTCATCTCCATCGACATACCCAACCACTCCATTGAGCTGAAGGTGGACGAGTCCACCCTGGCCGCCCGGAAGGCCGCCTGGGTCTGCCCCGCCCCCAGGATCACCGCCGGCTACCTGTCCCGCTATGCCAAGCTGGTCACCTCCGCCGCCCGGGGCGCCGTACTGGAGTAATCAGCGCCGAGTCAAACTCCCGCCGCGAAACACAGGTTTCGCGGCGGGAGTTTTTTCCCCTTGACGGATATCGAATATCGATATATTTAAGGGCAGAAATGATTGGCAAAGAAGGAGGCAGAAACGTGGCGCGCAAAAAGCTGGAGACCCTCACGGAGCAGATGTACTACATCCTCCTCTCCCTGGCAGGAGAACCCCGCCACGGCTATGGCATCATGCAGGACGTCTCCCAGCGCACCGGCGGCCGGGTGAATATTGGCGCGGGCACTCTGTACGCCTTGCTGGCCCGATTTGAGGAGGAAGGACTCATCGCCCTCACCGACACCCGGGAAGGGCGGAAGTATTATCTGTTCACCGGCGAGGGCAGACGGATCCTGCGCGACGAGTACGACCGGCTCCGCCGTCAGGTGGCAGACGGGGCCGACGCTTTGGAAAAGGAGGAATTCTCTTGAAGGAGACCTGCTGGAAGCTCTTCTGTTATCTGATCATCGACCACAGGGCGGCGCAGGCATGGCTGAACCGCATGGCCGAAGACGGCTGGGAACTGGTACATATCTATTTTGGTCTGTTTGCCAGATTCCGCCGCACCGAGCGTACGGACCTGTCCTATTTTCTGGACTGGGCCGACCCAAAATACCTGGAGACAAGCGACTACCTCCAGCTCTGCTCGGACGCCGGATGGGAGCCGGTACAGACTGTGGACTATCTCAATCTTTATGCCTCCCGGCCGGGGACCTCCCCCGCTCCCATCCAGACCGACTCGGAGCTGGAATACCGGCGCTTCCGCCAAAAAGCCCTGCGGCGGATGGCGCTGGGCGGGGTGATTGCCTTTGTGGTCACGCCCCTGATCCTCCTGCCCCTGCTTCTTCTCCCCTCCAGCGCCAACGTGTCCCCACAGGAGATCGCAGCCGGTTTGCTCTCCTCCAGCCTTACCTCCTCCCTCATTCTGTTTTGCCTCCCCTTCTGGCTGGCGGGCGGACTGGCCTACCTGGCTCTGCTGGCCGGCAGGCTGCTGCGCTGGCGGCAGGCAGTGAAGGACGGCCGGCAGCTCCCGGTTCCCACTTCCCGAACGGCCGGAGCGTGGGGAAAACTCAAGCTGCTGGGCGAATTCTCCCTGAGCCTGATGCTCCTGCTTCTGCTTCCGGACGCGCTGCTCAATGGCGCGATCTCTCTTTCCAACGTCATCGGGCTTCTCATCGGCTGCGCCATCAGCATTTCTCTCTATCGGGACAATTCCAGACTGTTTCGGCGGGTGCTGTGCACTGCCGGGTGCCTGGCTCTCCTCCTTCTGTGCATACTTCTCCACAGCCCGGTCCGAAATGCGTTCCCCGGACGTCTGCCCCCCTCCCCCGTTCTGGCAGACACCCGGGTGATCAATGAGACACGGGCCGACACTCTGCTGGGCAGCCATGTCAAGTGGGAAGAGTTTTTCCCCAGACCGGACATGGGCGACTCCAAAATCGGATATCCGGCCTCCGTCACCGTGGAAGCGCAAACCTGGGTCTCCCCCGTCCTGGCGGACTGGGCCTTCGGCACACCGCCTTCCAACATGGTGGCGGTACCGGGCCGGGGCGATACCTGGCAGTTTACCGGCAATACCGCCGAACACGGCGGCTACCGGCTGCGCCGTGGAAATACCCTCCTGACCCTGTCCTACTACGGTGACCTTCCCGCCGATCCGCTCTCCGCCGCCCTGGCTTGGCTGGATGGTTTTTAAAAAAGCGCCCCTGACGGTTCTGAGCCGTCAGGGGCGCTTTTCGGTTTGTCAGAAGGGTTTTGGCCCGTCATTCGAAAAGTTGTCATAATTGGGTCCGGCATATCCGCCGTTTTGCCGCTGGGCACCCGCGGAGACAAAATCGTAGAAATTGGCCTCCGCCGCCCCCATGTAGGGAGAGACCCACACGTAGAGCACCCCCATGGTGCAGGCGCCCAGGAGAAGCCACCCCAAAAAGGACAGATCCAAAACAAAGAGCTCCATCTTCCAGCCCCGCATGGTGATCTTACTTCTGGAAATGGCCTGACGGGCCGTGCATTCCGGATCGTCCAGCAGGAAATAGCAGGCCAGACGGTACCGATAGGATACCATCACCCCCACGACCCCCGCCGCCACATAAAGCACGACGCTCACGGTGAGCAGGACCTCGTTTTCCTGCAAAATTCCCACAGTCAGGAGGATGGCTCCCGGGATCATAGCCAGCAGCTCCCACAGGGAAACAAACACCCAGATCAGGATGTTCATCCACAGCACTCTTCCCACTTTGGCAAATCCGTCAAAGAGGTTGCGGTAACCGGGCTGTTCATTCCGTGCCAGACGCAGCGTGTAGGAGGTATAGCCAAAGCTCATGACAGCCCCGTACAGCGCCAGAAGCAGCTGGAGGACAGAGAAAATACCCACGCTGCCCATATCCCGTAAAAAGACGTATTGAAAAACTTCTTCCCAGTCATAGCCCCAGGCAAGGTACTGCATGGCCTCCACGAAGGGGTCACCCACGATGCGCAGTGTGATCCCATTCACGGCAGTGGTCAGCAGGATGAACACCAGCGTCACCCAAAGCGGATTCGGCCGAGTCCGGCGCATACTGTTTTTCGCCGCCATCTTCGCTTCAAATCGGTTAAATCCCATGTTTTCTCCTCATTTCCCTCTGAAACGCGATCAGTGGTCAGCGACCCGCGCCGCCGCCCCGGGAGCCGCCGCCCCCAAAACCGCCGCCGGAAAATCCGCCGCCACCGAAGCCGCCGAACCCGCCGCCGAAAGAACCACCGCCCCGGCCCGCACCGCCGCCTCTGCTGCTTCCGCCGCCGAAGCCGCCGCCGAACCCGCCGCCAAAGCCGCCAGGGCCCCCGCGGTGGTCGTCCCAGTGGTCATGAGGCGGATGATGATAATGACGATGGGGACGTCCAAAGAAAATGGGACAGTAGATGGGGGGCGGGGGCATCCCCGGTCCCAGATAGCGCCGGCGATAACGGCCATACCGGGCGGCATCCAGCGCCACCAGCACCACTACGATCAGGATAATAAGGAACATCGTCTTAAACATTCCGGCCCCCGGATGGTAGGACTCATAGTAGCCATGCTCCGGCCCGGGACCGTAAGCCCCCCCCTGAACGGGAGCCGGATCCGCTACCACGCCGCTTTGAAGTGCGGCGTCGATCCCGCCGTAGTAGCTGTCATACCAGTCGTAGGCAGCGTCGAAGAAAGCCAGGGTGGCCGAGTCGTACTTCCCGGCGTCATAGTCGTCGTAAAAACAGTCCTCCAGCATGTTCTCCAGCTTGGCGGAGGTAAGGGAGTCCTCGATGCCGCTGCCCTGGAGAGCCCGGACCTTGTTCTCCCCGACCGCATAGACCAGCAGCAGACCGTTGTTTCGCTCCTTGTCGCCGATGCCCCAGGTGTTGAAGCACTCATAGGCGTAGTCGGCGGAGTCCATGCCGTCCATAAAGTCCACTGTGACCACCACGACGGCGCCGCCGGTGGCCCGGCTGAGCTTGTCGTTCTGGTCAATGATATGCCGCTCGGTCTCCGCCGAGAGGACGTCGGCATAGTCCCCCACATAGGTGTTGGCGGGGGCGTCCACGATAGCAAGGGCGGGAACCGTCAGCAGTGTTCCCAGCGCCAGTGCCGTCAGGGCGGATACAATTTTTTTCATATCGTCTCTCCTCAGCGGTAGATGGGCAGTTCTTTCACGCCGGTCAGCGGCCCTATCAGGCTGGCGGGAAAGCCGCCCAGGACGCGGGTGTTGAACTCCTCCGCCAAGTTGTTGTATGGGTCGTGGGCGATGGTAAATTCCAGGGAATCCAGCTGGGCCCGGAAGCCGGAAACGTATTTCGCATCCTGTTCCGACAGCTGTGCCGCCTCCAGCTTTTCAATGAGCGCCCTTGCCTCGGTGTCGATCGTCCCATAGCGCTCCGCCTCTTCGGGGGCAATGGGGTCCATCAGGAACGTCTGGAGCCTCTCTGCCTGTTCCCGGACCCCCGGCGCGTCGGGATACCGTTCCGCCACGGAGCAGAGGTTGCTGGCGGTATTGAACCGGGTGAACAGATCGTTGCTCACCGAGCGGCCGTCGCCGTTGGCTCCGTTCACACAGACGTTCCATGCGTCGTTCCGCACCGCCGCCAGGGAACGGTGAGAACCGAAAAAGGCGCCGAAGAGGACGGCGGCGGCCAGCACGACTGCCCCGCCCTTCCGGGATTTGAAAAAGCTCACGGGGAGACCCCCTTTCCATTAAAACAGCGGCCGGTTTAACCTCTCAATTCCAGCAGCTTCTTTTTCAGCTCGCCCTCGATGCGCCCCAGCTCCGCCTCGGCCTCCTTGCGCTTTTGGGCGCCCTCTGTCTGGATCTTCATCATCTCATCCAGGGTGGAGATCAGCTGCTGGTTGGTGTGCTGGAGGGCCTCGATGCTCACCACGCTCTTTTCAGCCTCCCGGGCGGTCTTGATGGTGCCCATCTTGAGAAGGTCGGCGTTCTTCCGGAGCAGGTCGTTGGTCATGTTGGTGACGGCACTCTGGGCCGCGGTGGCCTGACGGGAATTCTCCATGCCCAGAGCCAGCACCATCTGGCTCTTCCAGAGGGGAATGGTGTTCACCAGAGAGGACTGGAGCTTCTCCAGCATGAGGGCATCATTGTTCTGGATGAGCCGCACCTGGGGCCCCATCTGGATGGAGACCATGCGGGTCAGCTCCAAGTCATGGAGCTTCTTCTCAAAGCGGCCGCACAGGTTGGCCAGGTCGTTGTAGGCCTGGGCATCCTCCTGCTTGCCGGAGGCAGTGGCCTTTTTCCGCAGCTCCTCCAGCTCTCCGGCCCGGGTAGCCTCCAGCTTCTTTTTGCCCGCCAGAATGTACATGGTGAGCTCCTTGTAGTACTTGGTATTCAGCTCATACATCTGGTCCAGCATGGCCACGTCCTTCATCAGGGTCACCTGGTGGCCCTCCAGGACCTCCACGATCTGGTTGACGTTGGTCTCCGCCTTGCTGTACTGGGCCTTCATGGCCCGGATGTCGTTTTTCTTCTTCTGGAAGAAGCCGAGGATGCCCCCCTTCTCCTCCTGCTGACCGAAGTTCTGGAGTTCCCCCACCAGTCCGGCCAGAGCGTCGCCCACCTCCCCCAGATCCTTGGTACGGACCTTGCTGAGGGCACTCTCGGAAAAGCCCGCGATGTTCTTCTGGGCGGCCGCGCCGTACTGGAGCACCACGTTGGAGTCCCGGATGTCGATCTTCTGGGCAAAGTCATCCACCATCTTCCGCTCCGGCTCAGAGAGCATAGACTCGTCGAGCTTGACGGCGTTGGCATCCCGGGCGGCCTGATCGGCCTGCTGAACGGCGGTCTCCGAGGCGGTGGGCTCCAGGGTCAGGCCGGGAGCTTCCGGCGCCGCGGCCTGCGCCGCAGCGCCCTCATTGGGGGTCAGGGTCAGTTCCGGCATAAACTCAGTGTTCTCAGACATACAGCTACATCCTTTCCCGGGCCGCCTTCAGGGCGCGCCCCTTGTTTTCCTCGTATTCAGCCGCCCATGGAGAAGGGCTTCTCCTCCTGCAGCCCCTCCTGTTTGAGCAGATTCTCCATCACGGTGATGTCGGTGGAGATGTCCAGCGCCTCATCGGCAAAGAGGGCGTCAAGCTGCTTGTCAAAAGCCGAGACGATGGTGTCCATCATAGTCTCGATCTTGCCCCGGGCCCCGTTGATGTTCGCTCCTGACACCCCGGCCTCGCCCATGCGGTCATACGCATTGAGCAGCTTCAGCGTGGTGGGGAGATAGTAGTTCATAAACTTGCGGATCTGACCCAGTTTTTCAGGGTGGGAGACCACATGGGTGATGATCTTTCGGGTGTCTTCCTCCAGCCGGTCGATCTGGGCGGAGATCTTCTCCCCGGGGATGTTGTCGTTGAGCCGGCGCATTTCGGCCAGCGCCCTGTCCCGCTCGGCGCTCAGGGCGTCCAGCTGGGGATTCCCGGTGGTCTCCGGCTCCACAGGATCCG
Source organism: Candidatus Pseudoscillospira sp. SGI.172 (assembly GCF_050313575.1). Classification (NCBI taxonomy): domain Bacteria; kingdom Bacillati; phylum Bacillota; class Clostridia; genus Candidatus Pseudoscillospira; species Candidatus Pseudoscillospira sp. SGI.172. The sequence goes on from NZ_JBNPLQ010000012.1 coordinate 10,794, forward strand.
GCATCTCAAACACCTTGTCCGGAAAGAGCTTTTTCCCCGCCAGAGCCGCGCCGAAGGAGACGGCAATGACGAGGAGAAAGTGGGTAAGCTTGTAAAGCGGAAAGAACAGCGCCCAGACCACCCACACCGCCGCCGCCAGATAGAGCGGGGCGGGAGAGCGTTTGACCACCTTTGCCACGGCACTTCCTCCTGTCCGGGGCCGACACCCCGCAAATCATTTTACCTTCTCCGTTTTCCCCTGTCAAGGAAACCGGGTGGAATTCACACTTCCTTTAAAAGTTTGCGTTTTCTCGTTTGTTCTTATTTTTCTCCGCTCCGGCGTTGACTTTCAGCAGGAAAAAATATATCATAGTGAGAAATACCAACGGAAAGAAGATGGTCCCCATGATGACCCTGGAAGATTTCAAAGCCGCCCGAAAGTTTTTGGACGGTGTGATCGCCCCCACCCACCTGGTCCCCAGCCCTGCTTTTTCCAAGGCGACCGGCAACCACGTCTATCTGAAGCCGGAAAATATGCAGATTACCGGCGCCTACAAGCTCCGCGGCGCCTATTTTAAGATCAGCACCCTCTCCGAGGAACAGAAATCCAAAGGACTCATCACCGCTTCCGCCGGAAACCACGCCCAGGGCGTGGCCTACGCCGCCCAGCATGCCGGGGTGGCCGCCACCATCGTCATGCCCACCACCACTCCGCTGGTAAAGGTCAACAACACCAAGGACTACGGAGCCACCGTCATCCTCCACGGCGAGACCTTCGACGACGCCGCTGCCGAGGCCCAGCGCCTGGTGGAGGAAAAGGGCTACACCTATATCCCCCCCTTCAACGATCTTACCGTGGCCACCGGCCAGGGCACGATCTCCTATGAGATCTTCTCCGATCTGCCCGATGTGGACATCATCCTCATCCCCATCGGCGGCGGCGGACTGGCCGCCGGCGTGTCCACGCTGGCCAAGCTTCTCAATCCCAAGGTGAAGGTCATCGGCGTGGAACCCACCGGGGCGGCCAGCATGTACGCCAGCCGTCAGGCGGGCAAGGTGGTCACTCTCCCCCGGGTGGACACCATCGCCGACGGTGTGGCCGTCAAGACCCCCGGTGATCTGGTCTTCCCCTTCGTTCAGGAAAACGTAGATGAGATCCTCACCATTGACGACAGCGAGCTGGTGGACGCCTTCCTGGACATGATGGAAAAGCACAAGATGATCGTGGAAAACGCCGGCCTCCTCACGGTGGCCGCGCTGAGCCACCTGAAGGCCGAGGGCAAGAACGTGGTGCCTGTCCTCTCCGGCGGCAATATGGACGTCATCACCGTCTCCTCTCTGGTCCAGCACGGACTGATGGGCCGCGGACGGGTGTTCACCTTCTCGGTGATCCTCCCCGACCGCCCCGGCGAGCTGCTGCGGGTGGCCGACATCGTGGCCTGTGAAAACGGCAACATCATCAAGCTGGAGCACAACCAGTTCGTCAACCTCAACCGGCAGGCCGGCGTGGAGCTCAAGGTCACCCTGGAGGCCTTCGGCCACGACCATAAGCACCAGATCATGGCCGCCATGCAGGCGGCGGGCTACGCCGCCCGGGAGATCGACACCACCGGTTTCTGACCTTCTCCAGATAGCCATTGCCGCCGGTCGGGGCACAGGCCCCGGCCAGCGGCTATATCATGCGGAGCCGACGCATCCGATCCGCCGGGGCCGGCTCCGTGGGGCGAGCGAGCTCTGGGGAGACCGGCGGCGACCCATCGGTCATCCGCTTGGTGTATCCTATGTCCGGGGACTCTTCCCGGTCACCGGCTTGGCGCCAACATTTTTCTGTTGCCACGAAAGGACGGTTCTCATGGTCAAGATCGCACCCTCCATTCTCTCTGCCGATTTCTGCAACCTGGAGCGGGACATTCAGAAGGTCTCCTCCGCCGACTGGCTCCATGTGGATGTGATGGACGGCATGTTCGTCCCCAACATCTCCATCGGCGTGCCGGTGGTCCAGTCTATCCGTAAGCACACCGGCATGTTCCTGGACACCCACCTGATGGTGGAGAAGCCCGGCCGGTATGTGGACGCCTTCGCCAAGGCGGGGGCCGACCTCCTGTCCATCCACCTGGAGGCCGACATGCCCCCCGCGCTCCACGCCGCCCTGGACCGGATGGAGGACCTGGGGGTCCAGAAGGGCATCGTCCTGCGCCCCATCACCGCGGCCGAGGCGGTGATCCCCTACCTGCAGCGGGGGATCGATCTGGTATTGGTGATGACGGTGGAGCCCGGCTTCGGCGGGCAGTCCTTCATGGCCGACCAGCTCCCCAAGATCGCCGCCATCCGAACCTATATCGACCGCTACTGCCCTGCCTGCCACCTGGAAGTGGACGGCGGTGTCAACACCCAGACCGCCGGAAGCTGTGTGGCCGCCGGGGCCGACGTGCTGGTGGCCGGCTCCGCCGTCTACGGTGCGGCGGACATCCCCGCCGCCATCGCCGCCCTCCGGGGCTGAGCGGAGGAGACAGACATGGAATACTTTCCCCCCGCTCTCGAAGCACTGGTGGAACAGTTCGCCCGCCTGCCCGGCGTGGGCAAAAAGTCCGCCCAGCGGCTGGCTTTTTTCGTGCTGGGCCTCCCGGACGAGGAGGCGCGCGCCTTTGCCGACGCCATTGTCTCCGCCAAAGGCTCCATCGCCCTGTGCCCGGTGTGCCGCAACTTCACAGAGGGAGAGGGGCCCTGCCCCATCTGTGCCAGCTCCAAGCGGGATGAGTCCACCATCTGCGTGGTGGCCGATCCCAAGGATGTGGTGGCGCTGGAGCGCTCCCGGGAATATGCCGGGCGCTACCACGTGCTCCACGGGGTGATCTCCCCCATGAATCATGTGGGCCCCGACGATCTGCACATCAAGGAGCTGCTGGATCGTGTGTCAACCGGAGACATCCGGGAGGTCATCATGGCCACCAACCCCACCACCGAGGGAGAGGCCACCGCCATGTACCTCTCCCGGCTGCTCAAGCCCTTCGGCGTCCGGGTGACCCGGCTGGCCTACGGAGTTCCCGTGGGCGGCCAGCTGGAATTTGCCGACGATGCCACCCTTGGCCGGGCCCTGGAGGGCCGCCGGGAAATGTGAATGAGCCTTCTTTTCTGCCTCCGGACAGGCTTCCCCCCTGTCCGGAGGCTTTTCTTTTGAAAAATAATTGTGAAACTGGAAAATGAAATCGGGTGTCAAACCCGTCTAACGGGCAAAGAGAGGGAGGCGATGACTTTGGAGGAAGCGGAATTCGCTCAACGGGCCGAGGCGCTCCAGCCCCGGCTGTACCGCACCGCCCTGCTGTATCTGGGCGGGGAGGCTCCCGCCGCCGAGGCGGTGGCCGAGACGGTCTACCGGGGATTTCTGAATCGGAAGAAGCTCCGTCAGCCGGAGTTCTTCTCCACCTGGATGACCCGCATTTTGATGAATGTCTGCTGCGACGAGCTGCGACGCCGCAAGCGGGAAACCGCCCGGGAGGACCTGCCGGAGCCCGCCGCCGAGGACTATGACCCGCTCCCCCTGCGTACGGCGGTGGAGCGCCTCCCCGACGAGGTGCGGGCGGTCATCGTCCTGCGGTATTTTACCGGCCTGACCCTGGCCGAGACCGCCGAGAGCCTGGGCATCCCGCCCGGGACGGTCTCCACCCGCCAACGGAAGGGGTTTGCTCTGCTCCGGCTTGATCTGGAAGAGGAGGGATTTTGATGGAACGCAGAGAAGAATACGAAAAGCTGTTGGAAGCATGGAATGAAACCCCGCTTCCTCCCGCCCTGGACAGCTGTGTGGGCCGTGCCCGGAAACGGGCTCACCGCCGCCGCTTGGGCCGGGACTGGGGCGCGGTCCTGGCCTCCCTGGGCGGAGCAGCCGCCGCCTTCGCCCTGGCGGTGAACCTGTCGCTCCCCTTTGCGCTGGCCTGCGGGCGCATCCCAATTCTCAAGGAGATGGCTGCCGCCGTGGCCCTCTCCTCCAGCCTGAAAGCTGCGGTGGAGAACGACTATGTCCAGCCGGTAGGGCAGAGCCAGACGGTCAACGGCCTGACCATGACGGTGGACTACCTTATCCTGGACAAAAAGCAGGTCAACATCTTCTACCACTTTACCGGAGACTTCTCCTCCCTCTCCGGCTCGCCGGAGCTTCGGGATCCGGCCGGGGAGCGCCTCTCCTGCTCCTACTCCGGCGGCGGACTGGCGGAGGCCTCCGGGGAGATCCACCAGGTCTCTGTCTCCTTCGGAGACGGCGGAGAGCTGTCCCAAACGCCCCCGGCACTGCGCTTTCTCTATCGGATCGAGCATCTGGAAAACGGCACGGAACAGGGGCCGGAGCCGGACGTTCCCGTGGAAGAATACGACCCCTGGGAAAAGCCTGCCACGCCCGAGGCGCTGTTCACCTTTTCCTTTGATCTGGAGCTGAACGAGGAATACCGCTCCCAGGGTCTCTCCTACGACCTCAATGAGTGGGTAGAGCTGGACGGGCAGCGCATTCTGCTGAAAACCGTGGAGATCTACCCCACCAACCTGCGGGTGGAGCTGGAGGGCGACCCGGCCAACACCGCCTGGCTCAAGTCCCTGGACTTCTACATTGAGGATGAGACCGGGCGGCGCAACGACCCCATCACCAACGGCATTACCGCCTCCGGCACCACGAACAGCCCCGCCATGGGCGCCTTCTACCAGGAGAGCAGCTTTTTCTGGAACTCCCGCCATCTGAACCTCTACATTACCGGCGGGCAGTGGCTGGACAAAGATCAGCGCTTTGTTACGGTAGATCTGGACACCGGGACCACCAAGGATCCCCTCCCCGAGGGCATTCTGCTGGGCGGCGCCGTCCGCCGGGGAACCAACACGGCGGTGGTCCTCTACGGACGCACCCTCGAGGGTGACTCCGATACCGACCTGCACGCCTATCAGCTGGCGGGCTGGACCTGCTGGGGCCCCGACGGCAGCGAGTGGAGCTTTGACAGCATGCAGAGCTCCGCGGGCGGGATAGATCAGATCGGCGGCGCCACCTTCCAAACTCCGGAGGGCTACTTTGAGGAGACCTGCCTGATGACAGGCTATCCCCACAGTACCCTGACCCTGGAGATGCTTCAGAGCCGAAGGTTCACCCTGGATCGGCCGGTGACGGCGGCGCTGAAATGATCCGCCGCACCTTCAAACTCCCGCTTGACATTTTCCGCAAAATTGATACAATAATCCTGTTCTTGCAAGACCCCGTTCATGCGGGGTTTGAACGGTGTGTTGGCCGGATAAGACGGCAGGCGAAACGCCTGCGTCTTGTCCGGCCTTTTGATTGGGTTTGCCTTTTTTCGGGAAAACTGATATACTGATTTTCCGACGTTTTCCTGCCGGCGCTTTTCCGGCCCATTCCGCTGACGAGGTGCTCATATGGATTTTTACAACATCAACGACATCAAAGCCCTGCTGGCCCGGCACGGCTTTCGCTTCTCCCGGTCCATGGGGCAAAACTTTCTCATTGAGAGCTGGGTCCCCCGGGATGTGGTGGAGGCCTCCGGCGCGGGGCCGGGCACCGGCGTACTGGAGATCGGCCCCGGCATCGGCCCCCTCACCGCAAATCTGGCCCGGCGGGCGGACAAGGTGGTGGCAGTGGAGCTGGACCGGTCGCTGCTTCCCATCCTGACGGAGACGCTGGCCGATTGTCCCAACGTCTCCGTCATCTCCGCGGATGTGATGAAGCTGGATCTGGCCGCCCTGGCGGCCGAGCACTTCCACGGCCTCACCCCGCTGGTCTGTGCCAACCTCCCCTACAACATCACCACGCCGGTGCTCACCGCCCTGCTGGAGAGCGGCCTCTTTGCCGCCATCACCGTGCTGGTCCAAAAGGAGGTGGCCCAGCGGATCTGTTCTGCCCCCGGAAAGGGGAACTACGGCGCCTTCTCCATCTTCTGCCAGTACCACGCCGACACCGAGCTGCTTTTCGATGTGCCCAAGGAGTGTTTCCTCCCTGCCCCCAAGGTCACCTCCGCCGTACTGCGCCTGACGCCCCACCCCGCGCCCGCCTGCGTCCACGATGAAGAATTCTTTTTCCGGGTGATCGCCGGGGCCTTCTCCCAGCGGCGGAAAACCCTTTTAAACGCCCTCTCCTCCGCCTTTCCCCTCTCCAAAGAGGAACTGCGGGAGTGCATCGACCGGGCGGGCCTCCCCGCCGACGTGCGGGGGGAGCGGCTGAGTATAGCGGAGTTCGCCCGCCTGTCCGACGAGCTTCAGGCCCGGCTTCCCTAGAAAACAGCCTTTCCGTACCCTGGCGGAAAGGCTGTTTTTTTGTTAAATATTCTTCCGGATCTGCTCCAGCGCGCTCTTTTCCAGCCGTGAGACCTGGGCCTGGGAGATCCCGACCTCAGCGGAGACCTCCATCTGGGTCTTGCCCTGAAAGAACCGCAGGGCCAGGATGCGCTTTTCCCGCTCGGGCAGCTTGTCCACCGCGTCCTTCAGCGCGATGCGGTTGAGCCAGCTCTCGTCGGTGTTGCGGCCATCCTTGACCTGATCCATCACGCACACCGCATCGCCGTTGTCGGAGTAGACCGGCTCGTAGAGGCTCACCGGGTCGGTGATGGCCTCCAGGGCAAAGACCACATCCTCCCGCTTGGCCTCCAGCATCTTGGCGATCTCCTCAATGGTGGGTTCCCGCTGGTTCTGCGCGATGAATTTTTCCTTGGCCTGAAGGACCTTATACGCCGTGTCCCGCATGGAGCGGGACACCCGCATGGCGCTGTTGTCCCGGAGATAACGGCGGATCTCCCCCACGATCATAGGCACTCCGTAAGTGGAAAACCGCACATCCAAATCAATGTTGAAGTTGTCGATGGCCTTGATGAGGCCGATGCACCCCACCTGAAAGAGATCGTCGGCGTTTTCTCCCCGGCGGTCGAATTTCTGAATGACCGACAGCACCAGCCGCAAATTGCCCGCGATGAGCTGCTCCCTGGCGTTCATGTCCCCCCCCTTCGTGCGCCGGAGCAGTTCCATGGTCTCCTCGTTTTTCAGTACCTTCAGTTTGGAGGTGTTGACTCCGCAGATCTCTACTTTCCCCTGCAACTGTGATCCCTCCCGCCTAAAATACTGATTTCAGTATTTCCTCGGCGGGAGCTTTCATACTGGGGCGGGTGTCTCTATATTTTTTATCGTGGGACCCATTTCGATGGATTTTTCCCATGCTCCGCAGAATGTTTCCCAGGAAGCACAGACAGCCCCCGTCCCGCCTTTCCAAAAGGCGGGACGGGGGCTGTTGAATCTTTTCAGCGGTTATCGCAGTGTATAGAGCACCTTGGCCACCTGGCCCCGGGACATAGAAGCTCCGGGACGAAGGGTCCCGTCCTCATAGCCGTTGACCACTCCCTGGCCCACCAGGCTGCGGACGTAGGCCTCCGCCCAGGCCGGCACACTGGCGGAATCGGTAAAGCTGTTCAGCTCTGCCTCCGGATAGCCCCGCATCTGCGTCCGGCCCAGAATGGTCATCGCCTCGGCGCGGTTGATGCTGGACATGGGGTAGGCATAGAGCCCGCCGCGATCCTGACTGCCCTTGACGATGCCTTCGGCATACATGGCTTTTACTGCGGACACTGCCCAGGCCGGGATCTCCTGCGCATCGGCAAAGGGGAGCGACACGCCGGCGTATTTGCTCAGATCCAGCCCCATCCACCGGGCGGCCATAGTGAAGAACTCCGCCCGGGTAATGTTGGCGTCCGGCTGATAATAAAGCGTTGTCCCCTGAGACACGCCCTTGGTGATCCCCTGCTCGTAGAGGTAGTCGGCATAAGAGGCCGCCCAGTGATCCTCCAGATCGGCAAAGATGAGGGTGGCGCCCTCGCCCACCTCCCGGGAGGCGCGGCCCAAGTTGCCGCTGGCGTCCACCGCCGTCACCGTCACCCGGTGCCCGGCCGCGCCGGGCGCGGGCAGATTGGCCGAGAGGGTGCCTGTCTTTTCATTCCAGGTTCCGGTGAGGACCGCTCCGTCATACTGCAGGATGACCGCACCCGCGGTGAGACTGCGGTCGACATTGTCGCTGACTGTGGCGGTGAATTTGGTGCCCGCCACCTTGATGCTCACCGTGGGGGGGGTGAAGTCCTCCAGATCCTCATTGGCACTGGTGAGCTGATCCAGCCAAAGGGTCCCCGTGCGGCTGTTGCCGCCGCCGTAGACCACCCGCAGAGCGGTGAGCCGGACGGCTCCGTCCGTCAGAGGCACCAGGACATGCTTCCAGCCGGTAAAGCTCAGGCCGGTCACCGGCACGATGGACTCGTTCCCGGCGGCGTCGGCCACCACGGCGGTGAGATTGTTCCCGGAGCCGTCGCCGTACACCCACAGTCCCAGATAGCGTTCCCCGGCAGAGATGGCAATGGAGGTATTCAGCTGAGCAGTGCCGCTTTCCCCGGCGTCATACTCCAGACGCAGGCTCTGACGTCCGGTGCGGACCTTGGACAGATCGGCCTCGGTCCCGGCACGAGCCCCCTCCGCGGAGACGAACGCGGAGTTGTCCCCTTCCATATCCTCCAGCAGATAGATATGCCCGGCCACATTGACTGGGATCGTCACCTGCCTGCCTCCGGCAGAGACCGTGAGATTCCCGGACGAACTCTTGCTCCCGGCAGTGAATGTTCCGTCTGCCGTCACAGTTCCCACCGCCTCGTCGCAGGTCCAGGTGTAGCAGGTATCCTGAGAGCGGAGATTCAGATTTTTCCAGATACTGGACGCCGAGAGCGGGACGCTCTCCCCCGGCTCCAGGGAAAGGGCCTGTACCGAGCCTCCGGTGGATTCGTTGGTGATGTTGATCTGGCTGGGCGTGGCCACCACCGTCACATTTGCGCTGCCGGAAACTCCGTTGGCCTGCCCGGTGACGACAGCCGACCCGGCAGAGGCGCCTGCGGTGAAGAGCCCGTCATCGGTCACGCTCCCCGCCCCGGAAGCCGTGTAGGCCACCCCTGAGGCAGCCCCCATGGCGTAATAGGCCGTATCTACGGTCTGGGCCGAAAAGGGCACCTGTGCCCCGGCCAGAGCCAGGGTGTCCCCCGGACTCAGCATCAGGGAGCCCGGCACACCCGTGGCCTTCAGCTCTGTGGTGAGGAACATGGCAGTGGAGTTGGCCCGCTCGGCTCCGTCGGAAGGGCTGTTGACCACCTGCATGGAGTTTTTGTCCGGATAAGTGACGCCGATGGTGGTGGAGCCGCCGCCGTCCAGGCCCACCGCCTCTACACAGCCCAGCTCCTTCAGGCGCTGGGCCACCTGTGCGCAGGTAGCGCCCACGCTGATCCCCTCCTGCTTGCCGTCCAGCGTATAAAAGAGGACGGAACCGTCGGCCTTGACCCCGACGGCGGTGCGGGCGGTCCGCTCGGTGCTCAGGGCAGATCCCACCTGGCCGTTCTGCAGCAGGAGGTACATGGCCCCCAGGGCCTCTGTGGCCTCGCCCCAGCGGGGGTCGGCGCTGGTGACGTCAATGGACACCTCATCCCCCGGCTGGAGGGAGCGGAGCATGTTCAGCGTCCCCGCGTCATCTTTGGCGTTCATGGTCAAAATAAAGCAGCCTGCCGGGATGGCGTTGGCGCCGGCGGCCTCCACCACCTGATCCACCGTGCAGCGGACCCGCCCGCCGATCCGGAGCTGATCGGACAGCACCAGGTCGTAACCCGAGCCGTTCTCTCCGGCGGGGAGTGTCTCCCCCACATTTTCTGTCACAGGGCGCAGCACCACGTCCACTCCGGGAGAAGTGTTCTGTGTGGTGCTGCCGAAGTCGCCGGTGAGCAGGGTCAGTCCACCGCCGTCGACCGTGCGGACCTGGCGGATCTTATTCACCCCTCCGAACACAGTGACCCGCTCCCCCAGCATAGTGGCGGTGATGGTCAGATTGGGTGTGCCCACAAAAGCGGTGCCGTCGGAGCGGAATCCCACCCCATAGTGGTAAGATGCCGAAGAGCGCAGCACGCCGTCGGTGACCACCAGGCCCAGCGGCTGCCCCGTGGAGAGAACATAGAAGTCGCCGTTGGTACCTCCCACCACCCGTTTGCCCCGACTTTCCAACTGCCGGGCCATGGTGGAGAGGGTCGCCCGCTGGAGCACGTTGGCGCCGTAGGCCACGGTGGGCGTCACGTTCTCATTGGGTGTATAGGTCACATAGCGCTCCGTGCGCAGGTCGGAATATGTATCGCTCCAGAAATACCCCTGAGTGAGCGCGGCCCCCTGAGAGAGGGCCGTAGTCCCCGCGTGGAGGTCGTGCCCCAGGGCATCGGAGGCCAGGGCAGCCTGTCCTATGCTGAGCGACAGCGCCATTGCCGCCGCGGTAATCTGCTTCATCCAGTGCTTCATGCTTCCTCCTATTTTCTCCGTGTCAAAGGGGCGTGCCGGACGTGCGCCCGGTACGTCCTATCATATCACGGCCCGGAGCGGGTGTAAACCGCTCCGGGCCCTCTGGAACAAAATGTTATTTTTCCTTCAGAAGTTTCCCCTCCGCCCGCAGCCGGGGCAGAGTGGTCTGCAAAGTGGCCGCCTCCTGAATGGTGAGCAGATCCCCAATCAGCTGGTTGGAGACCAGAAAACCCTTGGGCGTCAGGTACCACCGCCGGTCCCGTCGGGCCGCCCAGCCCTGGCGCTCATACTCCTCCAGCTTCTGCTCCAGGGGGTCGAAGTTGAGAGAGAACTCCCGGCGATACTCCCACTCCTCAATGCCGCGGGTGGTCCGCAGCCGCAGCATGAGGTATTCGCTGCCCCGCTCCCGCCGGGGAATGAGCTCCGACTCGTCAATGACCGGACCGCCCCCCAGAATACCGGAGACATAGCGGTCCAGATTTCGCACAAAGGAGTAGCGCCGCCCTCCGAAATCGGAGTGCGCACCCGGGCCAAAACCGACATAGGGCCGCCCCATCCAGTATTTCAGGTTGTGTCTGGATTGAAAACCGGGCTTGGCGAAATTGGATATCTCGTACTGGACATAGCCCGCCTGGGTCAGGCGATCCACCATCCACAGGTACATGTCGGCCTGGGCGTCGTCATCTGGGAGAACCTCTCCCCGGGTCACCCGGCCGTCCAGAGGCGTGCCCGGCTCCACCTTCAGCCCGTAGCAGGACAGGTGTTCCGGCCGTAGGGCCAGCGCAGCCTCCACGCTCCGGCGCCAGCTCTCCTGATCCTGTCCGGGCAGGCCATAGATCAGATCGAGAGAGAGATTCTTGATCCGGGCTTTCCGGGCCGCGGCCACCGCTCCGGTGACCTCAGAGAAGTTGTGGAGACGGTGGACGGCGGCCAGTTCTCCGTCGCATGCCGACTGCATCCCCAGAGACAGCCGGTTTACCCCGGCCCTGCGGAGCGCCCCCAGCAGCGGCGCTCCCGCGCTCTCCGGGTTTGCCTCGCAGGTGATCTCGGCGTCCCGGGTCAGGTCGAAACGGCGGCGCACCTCCCGCAGCAGCGCTGTAAGTCGCTTGGCCCCGAACACCGTGGGCGTGCCTCCGCCGATGTATACCGTGTCCACCTGCCAGCCTCTGGTGAGAGGGGCTGTCTCTTTGATGTGGGCTGCCACAGCCTTCAGATAGTCATCCATGACCGACTCCCGATCCGGCAGAGAGTAAAAATCACAATAATCGCACTTGGCGCGGCAAAATGGGATATGGATGTAGATCCCCAATTTTTCCCCCATTGAAATCACCTCGTTTTCGTGCGCACGGCCCCGCCGCGCACAAAGGCCGTTTCCGGCCGACTGAATGAAAATATTATACTCTTTTTTCGGCCGCTTGGAAAGAGCTTTTCCTTACCGGTACCGGCGAGATGTCATTTTTTTCGTTTTGTGATATAATAAAAATGATATACCTTTACATCCCGTACCCGCTGCCATGGGCAGGAAAGGAGAGAGACACCCTGCGCTACCTCGATTTTACCGTCACGCCTGAGGAGGAGGGCCGCCGGGTGGATGCCATTCTCCGCCATCATGGCCTGTCCACCTCCGCCGTACGCCGCGCCAAGCACCGCCCCCGGGGGCTTCTGGTGGATGGGGAGGACATCTACACCAGCTATCCGGTCCACGCCGGACAGACCGTCTCCATCCTGGCCGACGACAAAGCCCCCTCCGACATCGTCCCCTTTGACGGCCCTGTGGACATCCGCTGGGAGGATGACGACCTGCTGGTGGTGGACAAGCCTGCCGGGCTCACCGTCCATCCCTGCGCCGGAAACTGGGAGGATTCTCTGGGGGCCCGGCTGGTGGCCTATTATCGCCGCATCGGCCTCTCCGCCGGCTTTCATCCGGTCCACCGCCTTGACAAAGGCACCTCCGGCCTGATGGCGGTGGCCAAACACCCCGCCGCTCAGCACGCCCTCACTTCCGCGCTCCACTCGGGAGCGTTTTATCGGGAATATCTGGCAGTGTGCGAGGGGACGCCTGTCCCGCCCTCCGGGGTGATCGACGCCCCCCTGGGCCGGTCGGAGGACTCCTTCCTCCGTCAGGTGGTCCGCCCCGACGGAAAACCGGCCCGCACCCACTACGAGATCCTCCGGCCGGGATCTCCCTTCTCCCTGGTGCGGCTGGTTCTGGACACCGGGCGCACCCATCAGATCCGGGTCCATATGGCCTATCTGGGCCACCCGCTGGCGGGAGATTTTCTCTACGGTACCGAGCGGCCGGAACTCATCTCCCGCCCCGCGCTCCACTCAGCCCGGCTGGCACTGACCCAGCCCTTTACCGGAGAGCGTCTGGTCTTTACTTCCCCGCTTCCCCCGGACATGTCGGAGCTGGCCTGAAGCGCGAACACACCGCAAATCCAAGCTCGAGATATTGAAAGCCTGTGGCGATGGCCGCCACAGGCTTTCAATATCGCGGAAATGGCTTGGAGCTTCAAGTCATTTCGGTATTCCAGCACCCCTCGGGTGGATCTCTCGGTCACGGCAGAAAGCAGCTTTCGTGGATCACGTCTGCTGATAAACTCACCGGGCCCAGGTTGCGGCAGACTCCAACGCTCCGCCAAAGATGCCCCCGCCGGGATATTGCAATATAATGGGCTGCTTTTTCCCATACCTCGGGGGAATCGCTCTGCTTAGGTAAATATCTCTGGAGCTGCGGCAGTGTTTTTCCCCCGACCGCACCCGGAATGTCTGAAATATAGTCGAGGTTCAAACGGTTCCTCAGTGCCTCCAGCAGTTGGTCGGCGTCCTGATTGGGGAAATCCCCGGCATCTGTGTCCTCCAAGGTTTCCAGCCCCTCTCTCAAGCCGGATTTCAAACGAGGGCCACGGCACGATATGCATCCGCGCCGCTCTCTCCGGGCACAGCTCAGGCAAATACCCTTGCCGCGGCGGTGAACACAACGCACAGGACGATCCCGACCCCTGTCGGGATCGCGGCCGCGAGCGCCGTCCATTTCCAGCTTCCCGTCTCCTTTTTAATGGTGAGCAGCGTGGTGGAACAGGGCCAGTGGTTGAGGGAAAACAGCATCATGCTCACTGCGGTGATCCAGGTCCAGCCGTTTTCCACAAACAGGGTCTTCATCTGGGCGAGACTGTCGAGTTCCAGAATACTCCCCTGGGCCATGTACGCCATGATAATAATAGGAACAACGATCTCATTTGCAGGGAAACCCAAAATAAACGCGATGAGAATAACCCCGTCCAGCCCCATCAAACGGGCAAATGGGTCCAGAAATGCGGCGCAGTGGCGGAGGATGCTGGCGTCGCCAATCACAATGTTGGCCATAAGCCAAATCACAAGCCCGGCGGGGGCCGCCACCGAAACGGCGCGCCCGAGCACAAAAAGCGTCCTGTCGAAAATAGAGTGGACAATGACCCTGCCGATCTGCGGCTTCCGATACGGCGGGAGCTCCAGCGTAAAGGAGGACGGGATCCCTTTGAGCAGCGTTTTTGACAGTGCCTTTGTCACCGCAAAAGTCGTCGCCACACCAAGTACGATAATCATTGTCAAAAGCAGCGCAGACAAGAGCGATGTAAGTGCCCCGCCCCCCGTCCCCACAAAAAACATGGTGAGAATGGCGATCAAGGTGGGAAATCTCCCGTTACATGGCACAAAGTTGTTTGTGAGGATCGCCAAAAGCCGCTCCCGCGGGGAGTCGATGATCCGGCAGCCGATGATTCCAGCCGCATTGCAGCCAAATCCCATGCACATAGACAGCGCCTGTTTGCCGCACGCACAGCATTTTTTAAACGGCTGATCCAGATTATACGCCACCCGCGGAAGGTATCCCGCATCCTCAAGAAGGGTAAAGAGCGGGAAAAATATGGCCATGGGCGGCAGCATAACGGACACCACCCAAGCCAGGACCCGATAGACACCCAGCACCAGCACACCGTGAAGCCATTCCGGCGCATGCAGATAGGTGAAAAGCTCCGTCAGTCTGTCCTGCACCCAAAACAGGCCGTCGGACAGGATCTGAGACGGATAGTTGGCCCCCGTGATCGTGAGCCAGAAGATCAGGGCCAGAAGGGCCAGCATGACGGGATACCCCGTGAGCTTGCTGGTCAGGATGTGATCCAGTCTGCGGTCGGAGGCTGCATATTGGCGGTTTTCAAAGATGATCGCCCCGCGGCAGACCTCCTCCGCACTTTTCACCAGGGAGGAGACGATCCGATCCTTGAACTGGTCTCCGGTTTCAACGCCCTGTCGGGCCAGCTGCGCCTTTGCCTCCGCCAGAGCATCCGAAAGCTCCTGATCCTGCAAAAACGCAGTTCCTAAGTACGCGTTGATCTCGCGGATCAGGGATTCGTCCTGATCCAGCAGCTTTAGACTGAGCCATCTGCTGTTCAGTTTTCCGCCGCACTTTTCCTTGACGACCGGCTCCAGCAGGGCCACAGACGACTCAATGCTCTCCGGGTAGCGAACGCGCAGCGGCGTGCCGCCCCCGCCGTCTGAGACCACATCGTCCAGGGCCTCCATCAGCTGAGACAGGCTTTTCTTCTTGTGCGCGGTGGCCCCAACCACCGGGACCCCCAGCCTTTGAGACAGCAGCGGCAGATCGATTCGGATATTTTTTCGTTTGGCCTCATCCATCAGATTGACGCAGACCACCACACGGTCCGAGATCTCGAGGGTCTGTAAAACCAGATTGAGGTTGCGCTCCAGGCAGGTGGCATCGCACACGACCACTACGGCGTCCGGTGCGCCGAAGCAGATGAAGTTTCGCGCCACCTCCTCCTCCGCGGAATGGGCCATCAGCGAGTATGTCCCCGGGATATCCACCATGACGTAGGACTGCCTCTTTGTGGCGCAGTAGCCCTGCGCGTTGGCAACCGTTTTCCCGGGCCAGTTTCCTGTGTGCTGATTCATTCCGGTCAGGCTGTTGAACACGGTGCTTTTTCCCACATTGGGATTTCCCGCCAACGCGACCACTTGATCCTCCGGAGTCTGCTTTTGAATCACCAGGCCGGAATCCACCGCTTTGATCCCGACAGAACTGTTTGTCAGCCCCATTCCGTCACCCCGCTTATGACGCGTGAATTAAAATGTTGCCGCAGTCCTCCGAGCGGATGGCGATGACTGCTCCCCGAATCAGAAATGCGGACGGATCGCCGCCGGGGCTTCTTCCCAGGCACTCCACCTCCGTATTTTCAATCAGGCCGATATCCAGCAGCCTGCGCCGCATGCTCCCGGTGGAGCGCAGCGCGGCAACAACGGCGTGTTGACCTGGTTTTATATCATTCAGACAAATATGCTGACTCATAACATAAGCACCTTTCGAATAGTTTTAGGTGAAGGAAACTTCCCGTCATCATACTATTCCATACGGAAAAAAAGGTGAGCGCTATGAAGGAGACCGATGGGTTTTACACCCTGAAGGGCTACTCCCTTCAGGAGAAGGGTCAGATGACAAATGCCATGGAGGACTACCTGGAGATGATCTCCCGCCTCTCACTGGAGGGCAGGCGGATCCGGGTGAACGACCTTTCAAAAATGCTGCACGTCAAATCCCCTTCCGTGACCAAAATGGTGCAGCACCTGGCCCAGGCCGGATATTTACAGACTGAGAAATACGGGGATATCTCCCTGACGGAGAAAGGCCGCACGGCCGGCAGCTATCTGCTCCATCGGCACGATGTGCTCCAGCGGTTTCTGTGTTTCCTGAATCACACGGAAAATGAACTGGAACAGGTTGAGAAGATCGAGCATTTTTTAAATGAAAACACCATAAAAAATTTGGAGCTGCTCATCCAGCAGCTCCAAAAAAATAATTTTTCGCGCTAAAAACCACAGCCGCTTTCCCCGTTCCCGGCTCACACCGGCTCAGTCAAAGGTAAGATACCGCTCCAGGGTCTCAACAAAGGCGGTCAGCCCTTCCTCATCCTTGTGGCTAAAACGGTCCGGTATCGGGCTGTCGAGATCCAGCACCGCCACCACTGCTCCGTTTTTACGGATGGGTACCACGATCTCCGCGTTAGAAGCGCAGTCGCAGGCGATATGCCCAGGAAAACGATGGACGTCCGCCACCCGCTGCACCTGATTTTCCCGCACCGCCGCGCCACACACACCACGGCCCACCGCGATCCGAATGCAGGCGGGCTTTCCTTGAAAGGGCCCCAGTACAAGCGCCCCGCCCCGCATGAAATAGAAACCGGCCCAGTTGATGTCCGGCAGGGCCTCCCATAGCAGCGCCGAGGCGTTGGCCAGCAGCGGAACATAAAAAGGCTCCTCCTCGCAAAGGGCGCGCAGCTGCTCGGTCAGCAGTTTGTAATCTGTCATAGGTTCCTCCCTCTTCAATCCCCGGACTGCGGGAGCCGCCCCTGCTCCCCTTGGGAAAGGCGGTCCCTCAGCTCCAGGATCTTCTGCTCAATCCGGCGTATGGTACGGACCAGTTCTTCCTCCCCCCTGCCAGTGGGATCCTCTATGCCCCAGTCCTCCCGGAACCGGCAGGGAACGTCCGGACACTCCACATTGCAGCCCATCGTGACCGCCGCATCCACCTGCGGCAGCGCAGACAACAGCTTTGGCTTCTGGGGCTCCTCCATATCGATCCCGTAGAGCTGCTTCATCACCCGCACCGCGTCCGGATCGATCCCGGCCTTGACAACCGTCCCGGCAGACCAGCTTTCAAACACATCCCGGGCGTAATACCTGCCCAGCGCCTCAGCGATCTGACTGCGGCAGGCGTTATGGACGCAGAGAAACGCCACCCTGGGTTTTCTCATGCCTTCTCCCGGGCCTTCCGAAGAAGCCGCGCCGCCTCATCCTTTTTCAGCACCTTGCCGTAAGAGACCACTTTGCCGTCCACCACCAGCGCAGGAGTACTCATCACGCCGTATGCGGCGATTTGAGAAAAATCCGTCACATGCTCAACTTCCTCCGCGATCTCCAGCTCCGCCATCGCCTCCTTCACCGCCGCTTCCAGCGCATTACACTTGGCGCAGCCGGAACCCAGGACCCGAATGCCGCTCTCCGAGGGCTGAGTCATTTTTTCCCGGGCGATCTTCCCGCAGCAGCAGGCCCCCGGCTTTTCCGCTTTCTTGATTGGAAACAGTCTCATGGCTTTTCCTCCTTAAATGAGCAAAAATTGAACCTCATTGAACAGGTAGCCCACCAAGATGATGCCGGCGGTGCAGATACCGATAAAAAGGCTCAGGAGTTTCGGTTTGACCGCCTTGCGCAGCATAATGATAGACGGCAGAGACAATGTGGTGACCGCCATCATGAAGGACAGGATGGTACCCAGCTGTGCGCCTTTGTAGAGCAGCGCCTCCGCCACCGGTATGGTACCAAAGATATCCGCATACATGGGGACACCGATCAGCGTAGCCAGAATGACTCCGAAGGGATTCCGGCTGCCCAGTACGGCCTCGATCCAGCTTTCCGGGATCCAGTTGTGAATGACTGCCCCAATGCCCACCCCCACCAGAAGGTAGGGCAGCACCTTTCGAAACGTGGAACTCACCTGATCCCGGGCATACTCCAGCCGCTCTCTGCGGGTCAGATCAGGCGAGTCGATCTCCACCGCACCGGCGCTGCGGATAAAATCCTCCACATAGGGCTCCATATGCAGCCTCTCGATGAGCGTTCCGCCCGCCACCGCCACCACAAGTCCTACCGCCACGTAGACCAGCGCCACCCGGGTGCCGAAAATGCTCATGAGTAAAACCAGACTTCCCAGATCCACCATGGGGGACGAGATCAAAAACGAAAACGTCACCCCCAGCGGCAGCCCCGCACTGGTGAAGCCGATAAACAGCGGGATCGAGGAGCAGGAGCAGAAGGGGGTCACCGTTCCCAGCAGCGCCGCCATACCGTTGGCCCACACCCCGTGAAAGCGCCCCATGATCTTTTTACTCCGCTCCGGCGGGAAATAGCTTTGAATATAAGAGATCAAAAAGATCAGGCAGCACAGCAGAATGGTAATTTTCAGCACGTCGTAGAGGAAAAATTGTACGCTGCCGCCCAGCCGGCCGGTGACGTCCAGCCCAAGGAAGGTCAGCAGTTGGCCTACCAGCGCGTTGAGCCATTTCATCCCCAGCACCTGGTTTTGGATCAAATCCCAGAGCACAGACATCCGTCCCCCTCTTCTCCCTGTTCACAGGAGAGTCCCTCAAAAAAATGCTTCAGTTCCCCCAGCGTCTCCCCGTTGAGGGAGTAATGGCTCCACCGCCCCTCCCTCCGAACTTCCACCAATCCGCACTCACACAGGATCTTCATGTGGTGGGAAAGGGTCGGCTGAGTGATCTCAAACCGCTCCAGCAGTTTGCAGGCACACTTCTCCCCGCCGGACAGCATCTGTATGATCTGCAGGCGGTTGCTGTCTCCCAGCGCCCGACAGAGCAGCGCCACATCCATGGAACTCATTGATATCCCTCACATTCACAATAGTCTATGTAATAATATATGCATTACATTGATGATTGTCAATCTTTTTTCCAAAATTCGTAATGCCGCAAGCGGGCAGGCCCCCGCTCAACGCCTCCTGCAAAAAAGAGGAACGCCCCATTCCAGGAATGAGACGTTCCTTTTCCGCATCCTTTGCTACTTCCACAGTGCCGCCGCCAGCGGCAGCAGCACACAGCCGCAGAGCAGCGCAGCCCAGTCCCGGCGGCGCAGCCGGGACCGGGCAAACTCCGACCGCTCCGCCCCGCTGGAAAAACCCTTGGACTCCATGGCGACCGACAGCTCCTCCGACCAGCGCACCGCCTTGACCAACAGGGGCTTTAAAAGCGCGGGGGACATGGGAGCCACCCGAATGCCCCGGGCCCGGAAGGCCGCTTTCGTGCGGCGGTATTCCCGGGCGGCCTGGGGAAAGATGCCCCAGGCCGCCAGAAGGCCGTAGGCGAACACCTGGGGCAGTCGGAACCGCCGCTGAAAGGAGCGCACCATGTCCACCCGGTCGGTGGTGAGGGCAAAGAGAAGGCCCAGGCCCGCATAGGCCAGCACCCGGCTGGACAGGGTGAGGCCGTTCCAGAGCGCGCTGTCCCCAATGTGCAGGGTCTCTGTCCGGAAGGGCAGCGCTCCGTCGGCGGAAAAGCGGTAACCGGTAAAAAACATGCCCGCCGCCGTCAGCAGGACCGGCAGGAGCAGGAGCCCCATCGTTTTTCCCCGCACCCGGGAGATCAGCATCCAGCCCACCGCCAGAAAGAAGGCCGCCAGATTCCACACCGGGTCGTGCCGGGCGGCCAGCACAAAGGTAGCGCACAGCAGGGAGACAAACTTACAGGCCGGATCCAGCGTACGCATGCAGCGCTCCCTCCCTCAGTTCCCAAATTTCGTCGGCATAGTCCTCCGCCAGCTGCCGGTCGTGGGTGGAGAACACCAGCGCCACGCCGTGTTCCCGGGCCTGCCTGCACAAAGCGTCCATGATGGCCCGGGTGTTGTTCCGGTCCTGGGCGTAGGTGGGCTCGTCGCAGATCAGGGCCTTGCAGGGATACGCCATCAGCGCCGCCACCCCCAGCCGCCGCTGCTGGCCCTGGCTGAGCAGGTAGGGGGAGATGTCCCGATAGCGCCAAAGGCCGATCTTCCGCAGAATGGCCTCGCTCTGCTCCCCCGCGCGGGGATCCCCGCGCAGTCCCACGGTGATCTCCTCCCGAACGGTGTCGCTGACGAACTGATCCTGCGGATTTTGGGTGACAAAGCCCACTTTGCCCAGGTCGGCCCGGCGCAGACGCCGCAGCTCCCGCCCTTCCAAGAGCGCCTGGCCCTTGTAGGGATAAAGGCCGGAAAGGGCCCCGAACAGACTGCTCTTTCCGCAGCCGCTCTCCCCCACCACCGCATAAATGCACCCGGCGCGGAAGGCTGCGTTCACCCCTTTTAAAATGGCGTTCTGCCCGTGGGAGAGGGTCAGCCCCCGCAGCTCCAGGACCACCTCCCCCGGCTCGGCCGGGGCGAGCGCCGGGGCATAGGAACGGCCGGGGACGATGACGCCCAGCGCCTCCAGCGTCTCGGGGGTCAGGCCGGCGGGTTCCATCCGCTCCGGCCTCAAAAGGCCGCCCTCCATGACCCGCACGGTGTCGGCCACCGCCAGCCAGTTGTCCAGCCGGTGATCCACCGCCAGGATCCCCATCCCCCGCTCCCGGTGGAGCTGACGCAGCTTGGCGGCGATGGCCCGGGCGGAGGCGTCGTCGATGTTGGCAAAGGGCTCGTCCAACAGGAGCCACCGTGGCTCCAATGCCGTCAGGCAGGCCAGCATCACCTTCTGCCGCTCCCCCCCGGACAGGCTCAGCAGGGCCCGCTCCTTCAGATGCGGAATCCCACAGAACTCCAGTGCCTCATCCAGACGGGCTTCGATCTTCTCCGGCGGCGTGCGGATGTTTTCCAGGCAGAACACCAGCTCGTTCTTCACGGTGTCCATGCAGAACTGGAGCTCTGGGTTTTGAAACATCATCCCCACCCGCCTGCACCGCTCCGGCGGTGCCAGCGCCCCCGGCTCCTCCCCGTCCACGGTCACCCGCCCCCGCCGCACCACGCCGGCGCTGTGAGGATAGGCCCCGGCGGCGAGATAGAGCAGGGTGGATTTCCCGCAGCCCGAGGCCCCGGTGAGCACCGTGATCTCCTCCGCGTCAAACTCCGCCGTCAGGCCCGGGAGCACGGCCCGGCGGTCTGCGAAATAAGAAAACTCCAGATCTTCAAACCGGATGCTCATGAGAAATAGGCGTTGGTAAACTCGCCGTCCCGGCGCCGGGAGATCACCCCCGCCTCCACCAGGAAATCGGCCATTCGATCCCAGCGCTGAGGGGCGATCCGTCCCCAGCGGCCCTGATCGTCCAGCAAAATGGGAGCCAGGTGCTTCTGGCTGCGGGTCAGCAGTGCGTCGGAGGCATCGGCAGGCAGGAGATCCCGCACCTCCAGGACGGTGCCCTCCGGGTCGCAGGCCACCTCCCGATAGGCCCGGTCCAGCACGGACAGGAAGGTCCGCACCGCCGCGGGCCGCTCCCGGAGCACCTGATGGGTGGCAGCCATGGCCGGGGCGCAGAAATCGAAGATGGGATCCACATCCCCCAGATTGAAATAGTTGATCTCCTTCCCCGCCTCCAGCAGGACTTGATTTTCCCAATTTTCGTAGACCCACGTGGCGTCGGCCACCGACCCCAGAGTGGCGGTGATGTCGCCCACATCCAGGTTGACCAGTTGAATTTTATCGTAATCGCCGCCGTCCTTCTCCACCACCCGGCGGATGGCGGCGTGGAACCAGGCGGGGGTCCAGTGGGTCAGGCGCTTGCCCTCCAGCTCCCGGGGACGGGTGATGCCCGCCTCCTTCAGAGAGACGATGCCCGAATCACACTTCTGGGTCATCACCGCCACGCCGGTGAGCCCGATCCCCCGTTCCAGACACTCCAGCATGGCGATCTCCGGACCGCACACAAAGTCGGCCCCGTGGAGCTCCATGGAGCCGTGGACCTCTCCGTCGATCTCCACATCCAATCCCGCCGCCCGGAACCAGCCCCGCTTCTGCGCCAGCAGATAGCCGGTGTGATTGGTGTTGGGGAACCAGTCCAGAACAACCTTCAAATGTTCCATATTATGAGTCCTCCTCATCGTAGATGGTCCCGATCCGGGCGGTGGCTCCAATGGCATAGCTCTTTACTGCACCGGTGCGGGCCAGGGCGTCGCCCACCAGTTTGCAGAGCACCCCGGAGAAGAGCACCGCGCTGAGAAAGCGCACGGCCAGCTGGGCCGCCAGGAGGGCGGGAGAGAGCAGATAGTAACTGAGGTAGTAGAGCTCATAGCAGAAGATGAACACCGCGGAGAAAATCCCCGCCAGGGACATGGAGCCCAGATCCCACTTTTTGTAACGGAACAGGGCGAAGGCAAGCTCGGCTCCCAGTCCCTGGATGACGCCGGTAAGCACCACGGTCAGGCCCCCGGCGTTGCCCATGAGCAGCTCCACCGCGGCGGCCAGCACCTCGGTAATGAGGGCCACGCCGGGTTTGCGGATGAGATAGGCGGCCAGAGTGGCGGCCATGAACCACACTCCGTAGATGAGCTCAAAGGCGAAGTTGGACAGTCCCAGCGGGGTCAGTGCGGTGGACAGCACCAGGCCGCCCTGAAACACCGCCAGATACACCGCCGAGAACACCACCCCCAGAATGGCCATCAGGATGACGTCCTTGAGTTCCCATTGCTTCTTTGTTTTCACGCTTGTTTTCCTCCTTGCAAAAAATAAAAGCCGCACAGCCTTCGCTGAGCGACTTTTATGCGCAAAAACAAATCCGCGCGACTCTCCCTACGATGGCATTACCCAACAGGTTCCATGGGTCATGGGCGGTATCAGCCCAAATCTCAGCCGGTTGCCCCGGCCCCCCCAGATTCAATTGTGCGGTCTTTCAAACATTATTTATACCACACTTCGTGCTTTCTCGCAAGAATTTTTTCCTCAACGCCGGTACTGCTTCCGGCCGATCCGATAGAGGTCGTTCCCCTGGGCGTCGATGGCTACGGTGAGGGGCAGATCCTCCACCACCATCTTTTTCACCGACTCACAGCCCAGCTCATCGAAGGCCACCACCTCCGCCGAGCGGATACACCTGGCAATGAGGGCCCCCGCCCCCCCCACTGCGGCAAAGTAGGCCGCGCCGTTGCGGACGATGGCCTCCGCCACTGCCGGGCTCCGCTCTCCCTTGCCGATCATGGCCGCCAGCCCCAAGTCCAGCAGCCGGGGGGCAAAGGCGTCCATCCGGCCGGAGGTGGTGGGACCGCAGGCTCCCACCGCCATTCCCTGCTGTCCGGGGGTGGGTCCGGCGTAATAGATCACCGCGTCCCGCAGCGGGATCGGCAGGGACTCGCCCCGGTCCAGCAGCTCAAAAAATCGCTTGTGGGCGGCGTCCCGGGCCGTGTAGATCACCCCGGAGAGGAGCACCCGGTCTCCGGCCCGCAGGGTTCCCATCGCCTGGCGGAGGCCGCCGCTCTCCAGGCGCTTCACCTCGCCGCTCATCTGCGCTCCAAAGGAAGGGGCTGGGGGGCCTTGGGTCCGGTCAGCTTTCCCAGGCTCTCCCGCAGGGCCTTCAGTTCCGCATCCCGGGCCGCCAGCTCGGCCGGACGGCCCTTCAGCGTCCGAGCCGCCTGCTCCAGCTCTCCGGACACCTGTTCCACCGACGCGTTCAAATCGGCACGCAGGCCGTCATAGGCCTTTTGGAGCTGATCGAGCCAGCTCTCCAGCTCCGCCTTGGTCTGCTTGACCTTGGCCTTGGCCTCCGCCTCGATGGCCTGGGCCCGGCTGTGGGCCTCCAGCTCGATCCCGGCGGTGCGGTCCTTCAGCCCGGCGTAAGCCGCGGCGGCAGGGGTGAGCTTCCGGATCTCCCCATTGAGCGCCTCCACCTGCCCCGCCAGCTCAGCGCGCTGAGCGCTCTCCCGGGCAAGGGTCTCAGACCGGGCGGCCAGATCGGCCGCCAGCCGGCGGTTCTCCTCCTCCAGAGCGCTCAGCTTCTCCTCCCGCTCCGCCGCCTGCGCCTCGGCGCCGGCCCGGGCCTGTCGGGCCTCCTCCAGCTCCCGCTGAAGGGCGGAGAGCTTCTCAGCGTGGTCCCTGGCGCTGGTCTCCAGATAGGCCAGCACATCCTGCTTTTGGAATCCGCCGAACGCCGCCGTGCGGAACTGCAACTCTGTCTCACTCATGGAGGTTCCTCCCTGATTCCAGATTATGATATGGTATCATATCACATTTTTCGACGCCTGGCAACGAAAGAAAATCCCGCCCCCTCAAACGGGAGACGGGATTTGAGGCTGTCGAAAAAGTGGCTTCGCCACTTTTCCGAGCAGGATGCAGCCCGTCGCGCGCACGCATGGTCGCCTTTGGCGGACCATGCGCACACTTACGGGCCGAAATGTGTTTTCTGCCACGTACACGCCGCGGCAGAAAACGGATCCCACCGCTTTCGCGCCTGCGGGCGCGAAACTCTGCGAGGCTTTTTCGACAGGCTGAAATCCCGCCCCCCAAAACGGGAGGCGGGATTTCCAGGCAGGCTCAGTGGGCCTGATAGACCGCCTTCATGCCCTTGTAGGTCATGTAGCAGTCCAGCTTTCCGGTGGTCTCAAAGGGAGAGTGCATGCTCAGCACAGGCACGCCCGCGTCCAGCGTGTCGATGTCCCGCTCGGCCATATAGACCGCCACGGTACCGCCGCCGCCGGCGTCCACCGCGCCCAGCTCGGACATCTGCCAGATCACTCCGGCGTCGTCCAGGGTGCGGCGGACAAAGCCAACCACCTCGGCGGAAGCGTCGGACGCGCCCGACTTGCCCCGCGCACCGGTGTATTTGCAGAAGCCCATGCCGTAGTTCACCCGGGCGGCGTTGTACTTGTCGTAGACCGAAGCGAAGTTGGGATCGTAAGCTGCCGTCACGTCGGAAGAGAGACAGAAGGAGTGCTCGTAGCAGACCTTCAGCGCCACCCGCTGGGCGTCGCAGAGATCGCTCATAAAGGTGTCGAAGGCCGCGGACTTCATGCCGGACACACCCTCAGAGCCGATCTCCTCCTTGTCCGCCAGCATGCACACCGCAGTGTGGGCGGGGCGCTCGGTCTCCAGCAGGGCCGCCAGGGAGGCATAGGCGCACACCCGGTCGTCCTGGCCGTAGGCCCCGATGAGGGAGCGGTCAAAGCCGATGTCGCTGGCCCGGAAGGCGGGCACGGCCTCCAGCTCAGCGGAGATAAAGTCGGCCTCCACCAGGCCGTACTTCTGATTGAGGATATCCAGAATGGCCAGCTTCACCCGATCCGAGCCGTCGTCATCCTTGAAGGGACGGGAGCCCACCAGAATATTCAGGCTCTCGCCGGGGATGGCCTCTCCCAGGGGCTTCTTGGACTGCTCGGCCCCCAGGTGGGGAAGCAGGTCGTCCACGGTGAACAGGGGATCTCCCGGGCAGGTGCCGATGGCCACCTTCACGGTGGAGCCGTCCTTCTTCACGATGACGCCGTGGAGCTCCAGAGGGATGGTCACCCACTGATACTTCCGAATTCCGCCGTAGTAGTGGGTCTTGAGGAAGGCCATCTCACTGTCCTCATAGAGAGGCTCGGGCTTCAGATCCAGGCGTGGGGAGTCGATGTGGGCCGCGCCGATGGACACGCCGTCGGCCAGGGGCTTGTCTCCAATGACGGCCAGCATGATGGCCTTGCCCCGGTTTACCCGGTAGAACTTGTCGCCGGGGTTGGCGGACATGCCCCGGGTGAAGGGCACAAATCCCTTGGCCTGGGCCAGCCGTACCACCTCGTCCACCGCCTCCCGCTCGGTCTTGGCGGCATCCAGGAACTTCTTATACTCCTCACAGTAGGACTGCATGGCCGCCTCGTCCTCGGGGGTGAGCCGGTCGTAGCCGTTCTTTCGATCGTCCAGCAGAGCCTCCCGGCGGAGCTGGGCAGGGGTCTTTTCCTTTTCTTCCATGACAATTACCTCCTTGTCAATTTCACTGTCTCCAAAATAGCATGCAATTATGAACATTTCTACTGCGGAAGGAAAATTCTCCGACCCGGGCTGTCACAGGAGCTGCTCAAAGAGCACCTTTGCCCGGGAGGCAAAGGTCTCCGGGGTGTCCATTTCGGTGTTTTCCAGCACATAGTCGCTGTGGCTGCGGAAAAATTCATCGGAGGGCTGGGCCCGGACCCGGCGAAGGGCATAGGCCTCGTCAATCCCGTCCCGGGCCATAATACGCTTGACCCGCAGCGGCTCCGGGGCCAGCACAGACACCACCGCGTCACACTTTTCCCCCGCACCGCTTTCCACAAGGGCAATGGCATCGATGGCGGCGGCGGGCCGCCCTTCCCGCCGGGCCAGCTCGATCCGCCGGTCCAGCTCAGCCATGATGTAGGGGTGGGTAAGCTCATTGAGCTCTCCCAGCCGGTCCGGATAGACCGCTCCGGCCAGCTTCCGCCGGTCTATTTTGCCCTGTTCGGCCAAAATATCCGTCCCGAAGGCAGACACCAGGGCCTCTTTCATGCCTTCGTTCTCCAAAAGCAGTCCGTGATACACGGCGTCGGCGTCCAGCACCTCGGCTCCCAAAGCCCGCAGGGCGTTCAGCGCCGTGGTCTTTCCCGCCCCCGTGGGGCCGGTAATGCCAAAAATCTTCACTCGTTCAGCTCCTTCGGCGGCCATAGGTATCCCGCGGAAAAGGCCGCGGCCAGCAGGACGAGCCCCATCAGCTCCATCCCCAGGAAGGTGGCCTGGCCAAAGTAGTTGGGCCGGGTCTCGAACAGCGGGGCAAGCCGGGCGGTATAGATCACAAAGATGTTGAACATCTGGCTGAAGCCCGCCAGCGCCGCGCTCCGCGCCTCACTGCTCACAAAGAGGAACTGCCACAGGTAGACCGCCGCCTCGGCCGCCACCACCCAGTGGGTCAGCGCCAGGGAGGGCAGATACCCCAGCGCCTTGGCCCGGCACTTCCGCCCCGCCTGATACCAGAAGAACAGCTCGGCCAGCGGCAGGCCGTACCAAACGAGGCCGCTCAGCAGGGGGATCTCGCTCCAGACCAGAATGGAGGCGTTGAAGAGCCAGCCCACCGCCGGAGGCACCAGGGACAGCAGCAGCTTCCAGACGCTCTTTCTCACACCGCTGCCTCCTTACCTGCTGTTTTCAGCGCTTTTCGAATGGCAGCCGCCAGGATCAGATTCACCACGGGGAAAAAGCAGAGGATCCCCCACAGTACCGTTTTCCCCGGGGACGTCCTTTGAACCGCCGCGCTCCGCAGGACGCCGTGGAGCAGAAAGAGAGACTGTGCGGTCCAGAACAGGCCGATGACCCAGGCGGCCAGCAGGATGACCGGGTCCAGCATCCAGGCCACCAGTGCCACGTGGAACACCAAATGGCACATGGGCCAGAGCGCCGCCACCGCCAGAGGATAAAGAGGAACCATCCAAAACGGCCCCTCAAATACCTGCTGAAGGGCTAGAGATGCCGCCGCATATCCCCCAATCAACAATATTTGCAGCGGCAGGCCCAGAGCCAGTCCGTCGGCCAGAAGCCGGGCCGCTTTGTCCGACGTTCCGCCTTTCTTTCGGCCCAGCGGGCACAGGTGGGCCTTCCCCACGACATAGAGCGCGAACAGGTTTCCGACAAGGGCCAGAACCCCCGCCCCCACCCACGTACTCAGGCGGGGCGTTCCACCTGCCGTCTCCACCAACGCCGCCAGAACCAGGGCCGCTGCGTAGACCACCGCCGTCAAATAGAGAACGCCCGTCACGATCAGTCCTACGGGGTGGGTCAGACTGATCTTCCCCTTCCAGTCAAGCCCCGCCAGCGCAAGAAGGGTCAGGGCCCCCAGCAGGGCGGCCATCAGGTGTTGGCGGCCACCGCCGCCTCGATGGCGTCTTCGCTCTCCTGCATGGCCTTCAGGGTCTTTTCCAGCAGGGCGTCCAGTTCCCAGCCCAGCAGTTCGGCCCCCTGGGCGATGGTGTCCCGGGAGCAGCCGGCGGCAAATTTCCGGTCCTTGAACTTCTTTTTCAAGCTCTTGAGCTCCATATCCCTGGTGGACTTGGAGGGCCGCATCAGCGCCGCGGCGCCGATGAGCCCGGTGAGCTCGTCGCAGGCGAAGAGCACCTTCTCCATCTCCGCCTCGGGCCTGGCGTCAGTGCCCGTCATGCCCCAGCCGTGACAGGCCACGGCGTGGATGAACTCCGGGGTGCATCCGGCGTCCCCCAGCAGCTCCGCCGCCTTGACGCAGTGCTCCTCGGGCCACTGCTCAAAGTCCACATCATGGAGCAGCCCGACCAGAGCCCAGAACTCCGCCTCATCGGCGCGGCCCAGGTCCCCCGCCATCCACTCCATCACCGCGCTGACCGTCAGCCCGTGGCGGAGATGGAAGGGGTCGGAATTGTAAGTTTTCAACAGTTTCAGGGCCTCATCCCGGCTGAGACCCGCCGTCAGTACGGACATGCATGCCACTCCCATTCTCTATTTTTTAGGGTCCGCCCCTCTTCGAAGCCGGTTGCCCGTTTCCTCAGCTCAAAAGGTCAATCGCATCTCATGCCAGACTGCGCCCCCGTGCTCCGAGGGAGACAGTCCCTCGTCCACAAAGCCGAAGCCGCCGTAATAAGACACCAGCGCCTCTTTGCAGGTCAGAACCAGCCCCTTGCGCCCCTGCGCCCGGGCGTCCGAAATGGCCCGGCGCAGCAGTAGTCCGGCCAGGCCCCGCCGCCGGAACTCCGGCAGGGTGTTGACGCCAAAGATCATCTGCCACGCTCCGCTTTCCCGGTGGAGCATGGCCCGGGCGTACATCTCATCGGTGAGGTGGGGCTCATCGGTGACCATTCCGTTGACAAAGCTGACCAGACGCCCCTCTTCCTCCAGCAGCCAGAAGTGGCCGGGATAACAGGCCAGCCGCTCCCGGAACTCCGCCCGGGTGGCCGCCTCCGCCGGCGGAAAGCAGCGCGCCTCCACCTCGCTCACCCGGTCCAGGTCCTCCAGTGTGGCTGTTCTGATCTGCACTTGACTCACCCCAGTTCGATAATGTGGAATCCGGCCGCCTTGTTCAGGCGGTTGGTCACCGCCAACCCGATGCCGCTGTCGTCGGGGGACTGGGCCCAGATGTCGGTCACCGGCAAATGGTCAAAGGCCCGCAGGGCGTCGAAAATGCGCCGGGCCTGCTCCGCCTGATCGGCCGCCGGGCCGATGGTCTCCACCGGATGGCCCCGGAAATACCCCCGGTACTCGTCAAAACAGATGACGCCGCTGGCCTCCCCCATCCGGGCTGCGATGTAGCCCGCCGTCTCGTCCGGATCCCCCTTCACCACGGTGACAGGGGCCTTGGGGGCGTAGTGGCGGTACTTCATGCCGGGGGCTTTGGGGTGTTCTCCGGGGGCCATGAGGCGGCGGACAGCCTCATCCACCGCCACCTCCCCCAGGGCGTCCTCCAGCTCCTCCAATGTCACCCCGCCGGGGCGGAGAAGCCGGGGCGGGGTCACGGTGAGGTCGACGATGGTGGACTCCACCCCCACCGCGCAGGGGCCCGCGTCCACGATGGCCTGGATCTTTCCATCCATATCCTCCAGCATGGCCGCCGCCGTGGTGGGGCTGGGGCGGCCGGAGGTGTTGCCCGAGGGGGCGGCCACCGGCACGTCGGCCAGGGCGATGATCTCCCGGGTAACGGCGCAGTCGGGACAGCGCATCCCCACCGTGTCCAGCCCCGCGGTGGCGGCGTCCGGGACGATGGCCTTCCGCTTCAGGATCATGGTCAGCGGCCCCGGCCAGAAGCGGTCGGCCAGCGTTTTGGCCTGGGGCGGGATATCCTCGCAGAAGCGCCCCAGCCAGTCGGCGGAGGGGATGTGCAGGATGAGGGGATTGTCCTGGGGGCGGCCCTTGGCCGTAAAAATCCGCCCCACCGCCGCCGGGTCCAGCCCGTTGGCCCCCAGGCCGTAAACGGTCTCTGTGGGAATGCCCAGCAGCCCGCCGCACCGGATCACCCGGGCCGCGTCGGAGGCGTCGGCCGGGGTCAGACGCTTGGTTTCCATGGTTGTCACCTGATCTCTCTTATTCGTAGATACCCACCGGCGTCCCCGCCAGCTCGATGGTGGTCTTGGGGTCAAACCCGGCCCGCTGGAGATAGGCCTTCACCGCCATGATGCCGTACTTGGGGTTGATCTTCTCATCCTCCAGCTCCAGCTCCACAAAGCCGCGCTCCCCTTCCTGCCCGGAGGCCAGCAGCCAGCCGTCGTCCTCCAGCACCTCGTCCAGGCCGCGCCGCAGCGCCGCCAGGTCCATCTCTCCGGGCAGTTCCGGAAAATCAATGCGCAGTTCCATCGTTCTTCTGTCTCCCTTTTCATTGTTTCGTTTCATTCGCCGTTCCGGAAGGAAGGTTTCCCTCACTGGGTCTCCCGCTCCAGCCGCTCGGCCTGGTCGGCCGTGATGAGCGCGTCCAGGATCTCATCCAGGTCGCCGTTCATCACCGCGTCCAGCTTGTAGAGGGTCAATCCCACCCGGTGGTCGGTGAGCCTCCCCTGGGGAAAGTTGTAGGTCCGCACCCGCTCGTTGCGCATCCCGGAGCCCACCTGGCTCCGGCGCTGGGCCGCGTGGGCGCCCTCCACCCGCTCCCGCTCCTGCTCGTAGAGCCGGGAGGCCAGGATGCGCATGGCCTTCTCCCGATTCTGGAACTGGCTGCGCTCCTGCTGGCACTCCACCACCATGCCGCTGGGCTTGTGGATGAGCCGGACGGCGGAGGAGGTCTTGTTGATGTGCTGCCCCCCCGCGCCGGAGGAGCGGAACACCTGCATCTCGATGTCGGCGGGATCCAGCTTGACATCCACCTCTTCCATCTCGGGCAGCACCGCCACCGTGGCGGTGGAGGTGTGGACCCGCCCGCCGGACTCGGTCTCGGGCACCCGCTGGACCCGGTGGACGCCGCTTTCAAATTTCAGCCGGGAGAAGGCCCCATCCCCCTGGATGGTAAAGCAGATCTCCTTGATCCCGCCAAGCTCGGTCTCGCTGACGCTGTCCACCTCTACGCCCCAGCGCCTGGCCTCCGCGTACATGGCGTACATCCGGTAGAGCGAGGCGGCAAAGAGGGCGGCCTCCTCCCCCCCCACCCCTGCCCGGATCTCCACGATGACGTTTTTGCCGTCGTTGGGGTCCCGGGGGAGCAGCAGGATCTTCAGCTTATCCTCCAGCGCGGGCAGCGCCTCCCTGGCGGCGGCGTACTCCTCCCGGGCTATCTCCCCCAGCTCCGGGTCGGAGAGCAGGCTCTCCGCCTCGGCCAGCTCGGCCCGGGCTTTTTCGCAGTCCCGGTAGGCCTCCATCAGCGGGGCCAGCTCGGCCCGCTCCTTGTTGAGCCTGGCCGCCAGGGCGGGGTCGCCGTAGGTGGCGGGGTCGGCCAGCCGGGCCTCCACCTCCTGATAGCGCTGTTCAATGGTTTTCAGCTTATCCAGCATAATATCCCCTTTTATCGGTCAAAAACGAAAGATTTCACCAGGGCCAGCGGCTCCCGGAAGAACATCTGCACGGCGGAGGGCTTGTGGGACACAGGCGCCGCCAGTGTGCCCGCCAGAGTCCCGCCTCCGGCGCGCTCCCACAGCATCTCGATCCGCTGTAAATGAAATCCACTGGACACCGCCGCCACGGTGCCGTCCGTGGAATACCCCTTGCCGGCCAACAGGTCCAGGGTGTAGTTCACGTTCTGCCAGGTGTTGCGGGAGGCATCCTCCATCAAGATCGTCTCCCCGTCCACTCCGTGGGCGGTGAGGTAGTCGTACATACACTGGGCCTCGGACTGGCGCTCGTCGTCTCCCTTGCCTCCGGTGACCACCACAGTGACGCCCGGGTGGCCGTCCAGATACTCCAATGCCGTATCAAGCCGATCCCGCAGCAGCACGGACGGCCCCCACGATTCCACCTTGCAGCCGAAGATCACCAGGATCTCCGGCGTTTTGCTCATCCGTGTCCTGCCGTGAACAACGATACCGGTCTCCACAGCGGCAAAAAAGAGGATCGCCGCAGCCAGCAGAAGCAGCAGCGCGCCGCGCAGGCCGCGGTGCCTGCCGGAATAGCCGCTCCGGCCGTCCCACATTTTCATCCCCTCGCCTCCTCCAGCTCGGCGGCCAATGCTTCCCATCGGGTGTAGAGGTGGGCGATCTCCTCCTCCAGCGCCTTCTGCTCCTCGCAGACCTTTTGCAGCTCCAGATAGTTGGAGGCGACCTCCTCGGCCCGCTGGGCCAGCTCGTACTGCCGCTCTTCGGCCCGGGCCACCGCCCGCTCGGCGGCGTTGACCTGCTTCTCCAGCTCCTTGGTCCCGCCGCTGCGCCGGGGCTTTTCCTTTTTGGGCTCCTCCCTCGCCGGAGGCGGCGTGCCCTTGGCAAAGGCCTTCTGGCGGTCCTTCCAGGCCAGATATTCCTGATAGGTCCCCCGAAAATCGCTGATCTTCTGATTTTCCAGCATCCATACCCGCCCGGCAAACTGGTTGATAAAATACCGGTCATGGGAGACAAAGAGCAGATTCCCCTCGTACCGGGACACCGCCCCCTCGATCCAGTCCCGGCTGTCCACATCCAGGTGGTTGGTGGGCTCGTCCAAAATCAACAGGTTGATCTGCTGGGACATGAGCATGCACAGCTTCAGGCGGCTGCGCTCCCCGCCGGAGAGGGTGGACACCTCTTTCAAGACGTCCTCTCCCCGAAAGTTGAAGGCGGCCAGCCTGTCCCGGGCTTCCTGGGGCGTGCAGTTGAGCTCCCAGAGAAGAGTGTCCACCAAATTGCGCTCCGGGTGGTCGAAGGTCACCATCTGGGGCAGATAGCCCACCCGCACCGTGGGGCCGAAGCGGAGCTTCCCCTCGGTGGGCTCCAGCTCCCCCAGCAGGAGCTTGACGAAGGTGGACTTGCCCGTGCCGTTGTCCCCCAGCAGGGCGATACGCTCTCCCCCCGTCACCTCCAGATCGACCCCCGAAAAGAGGGTGCGCCCGTCGAAGGCCATCCCCAGGTCCTTGGTCACCAGCACCTCATCCCCCCGGAACTCCCGCTCCCCAAAGCCCACGGAGAGCTTGCGCTCCTTGGTCGGCCGGTCGGTGGTCTGGAGCCGGCCGATGCGTTTTTCCATGGAGAAGGCCCGCTTGTAGAGCTTGTCGTTGCCCAGGAAGGCCCACAGGCGCAGCTTTTCGGCGGCGGCCTGGAGCTGCTCCACCTTGGCCTGTTCCTTTTCGTACTGCTTCAGCTTCTCCTGGAAGCGGCGCTCCTTCTCCTCCACATAAAAGCTGTAATTGCCGGAATAAAATTCCGCCCTGCCGTCCTGGATCTCCACACACCGGGTGACCACCCGGTCCAGGAACCACCGGTCGTGGGAGATGGCCAGGACCGTTCCCTTGTAGTGGGAGAGATAGTCCTCCAGCCATTCGGTGGCATGGAGGTCCAGGTGGTTGGTGGGCTCGTCCAGCAGCAGGATCTCGGTGTCCCGGAGGATGAGGCGGGCCAGGTTGACCCGGGTCTTTTCCCCGCCGGAAAGCGCGCTGAACATTTGCCGACGCATGGCCGGAGAGAGTTCCAGGCCGTTGCAGACCTTGTTGAGATTGATCTCCCGGTCGTACCCGCCCCCGGACTCGAAGGCGGCGCTCAGGGCATCGTAACGCCTCAGGGCCGCTGCGTCGGCGTGCTCCATATCCTCGGCCAGCCGGGTCAATTCTTCTTCCATCGCCCGCAGATGGTCGAAGGCGGTGCCCAGCACGTCCTCCACCGTATACTCCGGCGGATAGACGGGGATCTGGGAAATCAGCCCCACCCCCTTGCCGGGGGCGACGCGGGCCTCGCCCTCGTCGGGCTCCAGTTCCCCCGTCAGGATCCGGAAGAGGGTGGTCTTTCCGGCGCCGTTGCGGCCCAGCAAGCCCACCCGCTCTCCCTGGTCCACCTGAAAGGTGAGCCCATCCAGTATTTTCTTACCGACCTCAAACTCCTTGCTGAGGCCGGAGACAGATATGTCGATCATAGTGTCCTCTCGATGACGCGAAACGTGAAAAGTCCCTGCCCGGAGAAACCCCTTTTCACTGCTCTTTTGTGATTTCCTTCAAATAGCCGGTGATGCTCTCAAAAGCCATCCCTCTCGACGCCTTGACCAGCACGGTGGTGCCGGGGCGCAGCAGTCCCGCCAGGACGGGGAGAGCCTCCTCCTTGGTGGCGCAGTAGTGACACTCGGGCACATCCGAGGCCGCCGCGGCGTCATAGATGCCCCGGGCCAGCTCTCCCACCGCCACCAGGCAGTCCACATGGCTGCGGCCCAGGAATTCGCCCACGCCGGCGTGGAGCGCCGAGGCCAAAGGCCCCAGCTCGAACATGTCCCCCAGCACCGCCACCTTGTAATCCCCGGTATAGCCGTCCAGCACCTCGATGGCCGCCCGCATGGACTGGGGGTTGGCGTTGTAGGCGTCGTCCAGAATGGTGATGTTTTCCCCCCGGTTCAAAATGTTCATCCGCATCTTGGTGGGGGCGAAATTCCGCACTCCGGCGGCGATCTCCTCCAGGGTCATGCCGAAGCGCTCTCCCACGG
Organism: Candidatus Pseudoscillospira sp. SGI.172; assembly: GCF_050313575.1. Taxonomy (NCBI): domain Bacteria; kingdom Bacillati; phylum Bacillota; class Clostridia; genus Candidatus Pseudoscillospira; species Candidatus Pseudoscillospira sp. SGI.172. The sequence goes on from NZ_JBNPLQ010000012.1 coordinate 45,124, forward strand.
CGGCGGCCATGAGGGTGGGATAGATCATATGCTCCCCCAGGGCGGGGATATCCATTCGGCAGAATCCCCTGGGGGTGTCCACCCGGCAGCTCACCTGGCTCCGCCAGTCGCTCTCCAAATCGCTGGCCCGGTAGTTCAGCCCCGCCCCCGATCCACAGAACACCGCGTCCCCCGGGGTCTTGCCCCGGAGAGTGGCCAGCAGGGGGTCATCGCCGTTGAGCACGGCACAGGCCCCCTGCTTGGCGTGGTGGAAGATCTCGCACTTGGCCTCGAAGATCTTCTCCCGGCTGCCGAAGTTTTCGATATGGGAGTCTCCGATATTGGTGATGAGCACCACGTCGGGCTGGGCGATGCCGGAGAGATAGTCCAGCTCTCCGGCATGGTTCATCCCCAGCTCCAGCACTGCAATCTGGTGCTTTTTCTCCAGCCGCAGCAGGGTCAGGGGCAGGCCGATGTCGTTATTCTTGTTTCCCTCGGTCTTGAGGACCTGAAACTTCTCGCTGAGAACGGCGGCCACCATGTCTTTGGTGGTGGTCTTTCCCACGCTGCCGGTGATGGCCACCACGGGGATGTCGAACCGCGCCTTGTACCACACCGCCAGGTCCCGGAGGGCCCGGTGGGTGGAGTCCACTTTGATATAAAATTTGCCGGGCAGATAGCTCTCCCGCTCCCGCTGAGTCAGGCAGCCCGCGGCCCCCGCCTCCAGGGCGGCGTTGATATAGGCGTGGCCGTCGAACCGCTCCCCGTTGAGGGGCAGAAAGAGGGCGCCGGGGCTGATGGTCCGGCTGTCGGTCTCCACCCGGGTAACGGCGGCCTCCAGATCAGAAAAATCCCCCAGCAGGCGGCCGTGGACCGCCTCCAGAATTTCCCGAATGGTCAGAGCTTCCATGGGTGAACGGCCTCCTTCAGGGTTTTCGCCGCTGGCGCAGCGAAGAGTCGATGATGCGCTGACAGAGCGTGGGGTAATCGATCCCAACCGCCGCCGCCTCCTGGGGCATGAGGCTGGTGGGCGTCATGCCCGGAAGAGTGTTGATCTCCAGGAACCAGAACGTCCCCTCGCCGTCCAGGATGAAGTCGGCCCGGGAGTAGACCGTCAGGCCCAGCGCCTCGTACACCGCTTCGGCCCGGCGGGCCACGTCTGCGGCCTGCTCCGGGGTGATGGGGGCGGGGCAGACTTCCTCTGCCGCGCCGGGCTGATATTTGTTCTCATAATCGTAGAAGCCCGTTTTGGGGATGATCTCGATGGCAGGCAGAGCCTTTCCGTCCAGTACGCCCACCTGGATCTCCCGGCCGGAGACATACCGCTCCAGCACGCACCGGCCGCCGAAGCGCAGGCCGTCGGTGAGGGCTTCGTGGAGTTCCTTCCTGTCGTGGGCAATGGACACACCGATGGAGGAGCCGGAGTCCACCGGCTTGACCACACAGGGCACCGGTGTCTTGCTGGTGAGCCGGTCCACGTCCTTTTCGGTGTACTCAGCGCAGCTCCACGCGGGAGTGTCCACCCGCTCGGCCACCAGGCGCTTGGTCATGTCCTTATCCATGGCGATGGCGCTGCCCAGGTAGCCCGAGCCGGTATAGGGAATATCCAGCAGGTCGAAGGCGGCCTGGATCCGGCCGTCCTCCCCGCACTGGCCGTGGAGGGCCAGGAACACGATGTCCGCGCCCTGGCACAGCTCCAGCACTCCGGGGCCGAAGTCGCCCTTCCCTTCCCAGCGGCGGCTGGCCCGCACCGCGGAGAGATCAGGGGCGGTCCGGTCCACCTGCCGCCAGCTTTCCGGAACCGGAGCGGCGTAGAGTTCCTCCCCGGTCAGCCCGGGATAATCCTCCAGCCCGAAGAACAGATCCACCAGGGCCGCCTGATGGCCCAAGCTCCGAAGGGCCTCCGCGATCTTGGTCCCGGAGGAGCGGGACACGTTGCGTTCCGGCGACAGGCCGCCGGCCAATACGACGATTTTCAAGGGACAGACCTCCCAAATTTAGCTGCAATCTATCAACATCTCTATGCCCGGCGGTCTTTTCACAGCACTCAGCCGCCGGTTTTTCGCTTTTTTCCCGGGATGACGGGAAGCAAAACGCTCCTTTTCTCCCGAAAAGCGCACAGCTTGACGATATATTGTAGCACAATCATTCGGGAATGACAAGGTTTGCCGGGAAAGGAACCCCCAATCCACGGCAATTTTGTTCCAATTTCTTCCCTCGGGCCGACTCAGGACCGCCGGACACACATCCGGATGATCTTGACCAGCTCATACCAGAGTACGGACCCGGCTGCCAGTGCCAGCGCAGTGAGCGCCTGCCCGCCGGTGAGGGGGGAAAGCTTCAGATAGACCGACAGGGGCGTATAGAGGATCAGGCCCAGCAGCGCCAGCGTCCCCAGGTTGACGGCCCACATGACCCCGTCCTTCGCCAGCCGGGCGATGGAGCGCACGGCGAGATCCCGGTCTGAGCTGTTGACCTGTAGTACCAGAAACAGATTGGCCAGCATGATGACGGCCAGCCCCACGGCCCGGGCCGTGGGAGCGTTGTCCGCCTTCCCCGCCAGGGTGATAAAGTACGCTCCAAAGGAGGCCGCAAACACCGTCAGACCCTGGAGCACGCTCTTGCCCAGCAGCCCCGCCGTAAGCAGCTTCTCCTGCGGATTCCTGGGGCGGCGGGCCATAATGTCCCGCTCGGCAGGCTGACGCTCCAGGACGATGGAGCAGGTGGGGTCGATGAGCACCTCCAGCAGCACCACATGGAGGGGCAGAAGAAAGAGCGCGGTGGGGGCAATGCCAAGGAAGGGTGCCAGCAGAGAGGACAGGGCGATGGGGATGTGGATGGTGAACACATAGCCCACCGCCTTGCGGATGTTGTCGTAGATCCGCCGCCCGTCCCGGACGGTCTCCACAATGGTGGTGAAGTTGTCATCCATCAGAATGAGATCGGCGGCCTCCCGGGAAACCTCGCTGCCACGCTTGCCCATGGCGATGCCGATGTCCGCGTATTTGAGGGCGGGCGCGTCGTTGACGCCGTCGCCGGTCATGGCCACAATCTCTCCGTTCTCCTTGAACGCCTTCACAATGCGCATCTTGTGCTCCGGGATCACCCGGGAGAAGATGGAGACGGTCTGAACCGCTTTTCGCAGCTCCTCGTCGGTCATCGCCTCCAATGCCTCGCCGGTGATCATGTGGCCGCTGCCGGGGATGCCGATTTTCTTTGCAATGGCGGACGCGGTGACGCCGTTGTCGCCGGTGATCATGACCACCCGGATCCCCGCCCGGTTACAGACGGCGATGTCGTCCTTCACGCTCTCCCGGGGTGGATCGGCAAGGCCCACCAGCCCCAGCAGCGTCAGGCGGCAGTCGGTGAGGGCGGCCGGGATGGCCGCCTCACTTTCAGGCCGGGCGGCGGCGACGGCAATGACCCGCAGGCCTCCGGAGGACAGGGCGTTGACCTGTGTCTCGGCGGCGGCGCGTTCCGCGTCCGTCAGCTCACAGATGGTCAAAATGCGCTCGGGACTGCCCTTGGCGGCAATCACCAGTCCATCGCCCTTCCGCCAGACGTGGCCCATCATTTTCAGCTCATTGGTGAAGGCGTATTCTGTCACAAACTTGTTTTCAAACAGGCTTTCCCGGGTGATCCCGTGTTCTTCACAGCAGCGGAGCATAGCTTTTTCCATGGGGTCGTAGGCCTCGGTCTCGCAGCCCAGGCCCATGGTCTCCACCAGATCCCGTTCTGTGCCGGACGCCGTCCAGAGCTCCTGCACCGTCATCTGGTTCATTGTGATGGTACCCGTCTTATCCACACAGAGCACCGAGACCGCCCCCAGCGTCTCCACGCTGGGCAGCCGGCGCACCAGAGAGTTCTTCCGGGCCAGACGCCAGGCCCCCATGGACAGGAACACGGTCAAAATCACCGGGAATTCCTCCGGGATCATGGCCATGTCCAATGTCACGCCGGAGAGCACGCTCTCAATCAGCCGGTCGGCAAACCGATGGTCGGGAAGGTTCCTCCAGGTAAAGGCCCCCACCAGGACAAACAGCACCCCGGCAATGACCGCGCAGGTCCGGACCAGCTTCCCCGTCTGCCTTTGCAGAGGGGTGTCCTCCCGAGGAGCCGAGGCCACCCCAAGGCCGATCTTGCCGTACTCGGTGGCCGCGCCGATCCGGTCTACCTCCACCAGCGCCGTCCCCTGGGTCACCAGGGTCCCGGCGTAGCAATAATCCCTGCGCCAGTAATCCTTCTGTTCTTGGACAGTATCCGCGGGCACCTTCCACACTCCCTCGGCCTCGCCGGTGAGGGAGGACTCATCCACGCACAGATCGGCACAGCGCAGCACCACGCCGTCCGCCGGGACTTTGATCCCCTCACAGATCATCATGAGATCCCCCGGCACCAAGTCGGCGCTGGCGATCTCCTGCTCCGTTCCATCCCGGAGAACCGTAACACGGGGGGCCGACAGGTCCTTGAGGGCATTGAGGGTCTGGTCGGTCTTCCATTCCTGGACCACGTCGATGGTGATGATGCCCACCACGAAAACGAGCATGATGGCCCCGTCCCTCGGCTCCCCGAGGACAAAATAAATGGCAGCGGCAAGAAGGAGCAAAAGGAACATGGGCTCACGGAGAACATGAAGAATTTTTTTCAAAAAATTCTCCTTCTTCTGAGGCGTCAGTTCATTTTTCCCGTACTGCTGCTGCCGCTGTCTGGCTTCGGCCGTGGTGAGGCCGGTTCGCTGGGTGGTTTCCGTCATAAAAGAATCCTCCGTTTCCTGCCGCAGATGGCGGCAGTGTCTTGATTTCTCCTATGGCACTCCAGTGAGGGTTCACCGCTCCGCAAGGGTAAAAAAGACACCTGCGGAACATACCACTGTCCCGCAGGTGCCTCAAACACACTCTGCTGCCGCTCGCTGGGCGGCCCGGCCCCACGCCCTTCCGGGCATCGCCTGCTCAGTTTGTACTGGTGATCTCGCATCCCGCTTTGGGAATGTAATGCAGTGCAAAGAGATTACCCCATATTATATGTGCCGCCGGGAAAACTGTCAACACATTTTAAACGGGGAAGCCGTCCCCCGCGCAAAAAATTCTTGCGTCCCAACGCAGATTGAACTATAATAATGATATATAAAATCATTCGTTATAGCGTCCCGGAAAAGGCAAACCCGCCTCGGGTTGCGAATCCCGGACATGGAGGTAACGAAAATGGTGAAAGCGATCGTGGGCGCCAACTGGGGCGACGAGGGAAAGGGTAAGATCACCGATCTGCTGGCGGAGAAGTCCGACGTAGTCATCCGCTTTCAGGGCGGGGCCAACGCGGGACATACCATCATCTGCGATTACGGCAGATTTGCCCTGCACCAGCTCCCCTCCGGCGTGTTCTACCCCCACACCACCAACATCATCGGCACCGGTGTGGCACTGGACATCCCCAAATTCCTCTCCGAGCTCAAGCAGTTGGAGGACGGCGGCGTCCCCGTCCCCCATGTGATCGTGGACCGGCGGACCCAGGTGCTGATGCCCTATCACGTCCTGCAGGACACCTATGAGGAGGAGCGGCTGGCCGGCAAGGCGTTCGGCTCCACCAAATCGGGCATCGCCCCCTTCTACTCGGACAAGTATGCCAAGATCGGCATCCAGATCGCCGACCTCTTTGACGAAGCCCGGCTCATGGAGCGGCTGGAGCATGTGTGTGAGCTGAAAAATGTGCTGTGGGTCCACCTCTACCGCAAGGATCCTCTGGAGCCCAAGGCCATCTTCGATCAGCTCATGGGCTATCGGGAGTCCATCGCCCCCTTTGTGGGCGACACCGTCACCTTTGTCCACCAGGCTCTCAAGGCAGGCAAGACCGTCCTGCTGGAGGGTCAACTGGGCTCTATGAAGGACCCGGATCTGGGCATCTATCCCTTCACCACCTCCTCCCACACTCTGGCCGGCTTCGGCTGCGTGGGCGGCGGCGTGCCTCCCACGGCCTTCCAGGACGTGGTATGCGTGTCCAAGGCCTACTCCTCCTCTGTGGGCGCGGGCGCTTTTGTCTCCGAGCTGTTCGGCCCTGAGGCCGACGAGCTGCGTCGCCGGGGCGGCGACAAGGGCGAGTTCGGCGCCACCACCGGCCGTCCCCGCCGGGTGGGCTGGTACGACGCCGTGGCCAGCCGTTACGGCGCGATGGTTCAGGGCGCCACCGAGATCGCCCTCACCGCCATCGACTGCCTGGGCTACCTGGATGAGATCAAGGTCTGTGTGGGCTATGAGGTGGACGGCCAGATCCTCCGGGACTTCCCCGTCTCCGCTCAGCTGGACCGGGCCAAGCCGGTATATACCACTCTCCCCGGCTGGAAGAGCGATGTTCGGGGCGTCACCGAGTTCGGCAAGCTGCCCCGGGAGGCCCAGGACTATGTGAAGTTCCTCGAAAAGGAGCTGGAGGTTCCCATCAAGATCGTCTCCACCGGCCCCAAGCGCCACGAGATCATCGACCTGCACTGATCCATCCCCCGCGCCGCCGCAACGTGATTGCGGCGGCGCGGTTTTTTCACAAATATTCGTGCGGCCCATCCTTTTTATTTACATTTTCCCCTCTCTCCTTTATAATAATGAAGCATATGCGTACAGACGAGTTCCGTCTGATAAACCAACCATAAGGAAGTGCGTTTCATGAACCGGACCATCGGAACCGTATCCCGGGGTGTCCGCGCCCCCATTATCCGCGAGGGAGACGACCTCGCCGCCATCGTCACCCAGTCCGTCCTGGATGCCGCCCGGGAGGGCGGCTACGAGCTTCGCGACCGGGATATCGTCGCCATGACCGAGGCCATCGTAGCCCGGGCTCAGGGCAACTATGCCACCGTGGACGACATTGCCGCCGACGTCCGCGCCAAGCTGGGCGGCGGCACCGTGGGCGTGCTCTTTCCCATCCTGAGCCGCAACCGCTTTGCCGTGTGCCTCAAGGGCATTGCCAAGGGCTGCGGGAAGGTGGTTCTGGTCCTGTCCTATCCCTCCGACGAGGTTGGCAACCACCTCATCTCCCTGGACGATCTGGATGCCAAGGGCGTGAACCCATACACCGACGTACTCACCTTGGAGCGCTACCGCGCCCTGTTCGGCTATGAGAAGCACCCTTTCACCGGCGTGGACTATGTGGAATACTACGAAAATCTGATCCGGGAGAGCGGGGCCGAGGTGGAAATCCTTTTCGCCAACGACCCCCGGGCCGTCCTCCCCTACACCAAGGATGTGCTCACCTGCGACATCCACTCCCGCGCCCGCTCCAAGCGGCTACTGAAGGCCGCCGGGGCCGAGCGCGTCCTGGGTCTGGACGACATTCTCACCGCGCCGGTGAACGGCAGCGGCTGCAATGAGTCTTACGGACTGCTGGGCTCCAACAAGGCCACCGAGGAGAAGGTAAAACTCTTCCCCCGGAACCCCAAGGCCCTGGTGGAGAAGATCCAGTCCCGGTTCCTGGAGGAGACCGGGAAGCATGTGGAGGTCATGGTCTACGGCGACGGAGCCTTCAAGGACCCGGTGGGCAAGATCTGGGAGCTGGCAGACCCGGTGGTCTCCCCCGCCTACACCGCCGGGCTGGAGGGCACCCCCAACGAACTCAAGCTCAAGTATCTGGCCGACAACGACTTTGCCGACCTCTCCGGAGCCGACCTCCGGGACGCCATTTCCGGGGCCATCCGCAAGAAGGACGGGGACCTGAAGGGCCAGATGGCCTCCGAGGGCACCACCCCACGCCGCCTCACCGACCTCATCGGTTCCCTGTGCGACCTGACCTCCGGTTCCGGCGACAAAGGAACCCCCATCGTCCACATCCAGGGCTACTTCGACAACTACACCACGGAGTGAGACAAAGATGAAGCAACAGCGGAACTACCCCATTGTCACCATCACCAAGAAGGGCCAGCGCGCCCTGGAAAGCGGCCACCCCTGGGTCTACGAGGGCGAGGTTCTCTCCTGCCCCGCCGGCGCGGAAAACGGCTGCATCGTGGACGTGCTGGGAGAAAAGGGAAACTGGCTGGGCGCGGGGCTTTTGAGCCTTTGCTCCCTCATCCGGGTGCGGCTCCTCTCCCGCAACGCCAACGACGTCTTTGACGACGCCTTCTGGCTGCGCCGGTTCCGCTACGCCTGGGCCTACCGGAAGAGCGTGCTGCGCCCCGAAGAGCTGACCTGCTGCCGGGCAGTCTTTGGCGAGGCGGATTCTCTGCCGGGACTCACGGTGGACCGCTTTGGGGATGTGCTGGTGGTTCAGACCCTCTCCTTCGGCATGGAACAGCGCAAGGCCCGGCTCTTCCCCCTGCTGGTGCAGGCCCTCCGGGAAGACGGGCAAAAGATTCGCTGCCTCTACGAGCGCAACGATGAGACGCTCCGGGACAAGGAGGGTCTGGCCCAGGGCAAGGGCTTCTTCCCCCTCTCCGGGGAAGCGCTTCCCGCCGAAACCGTTACCCAGATCGTGGAAAACGGCGTCACCTACCGGGTGGACTTTGAAAACGGACAAAAGACCGGCTTTTTCCTGGACCAAAAGTACAACCGTCAGGCGGTGGCCCGGTTGGCCCGGGGCAAGCGGGTGCTGGACTGCTTCACCCACACCGGCTCCTTCGCTCTCAACGCCGCCTTGGGCGGCGCAGAGCACGTCACCGCCGTAGATGTGTCGGAAGCCGCGGTGGAAATGGCCCGTCAAAATTCCGTTCTCAACGGGCTGGACAGCCGGATGACCTGCATGGCTGCCGACGTCTTCGACCTGCTCCCCCGGCTGGCCGCGGAAAAATGCCGGGACTACGACTTCATCATCCTGGACCCGCCCGCCTTCACCAAGTCCCGCCGCACTGCCGATCAGGCGGCCCGTGGCTACAAGGAGATCAACTACCGGGCCATGAAGCTGCTCCCCCGGGGCGGCTACCTGGCCACCTGTTCCTGTTCCCACTTCATGGAGGATCACCGCTTTGTTGGTGTGGTGGCCGCCGCCGCCCGGGATGCCGGCGTACAGCTGCGGCAGATCGAGGCCCGGCAGCAGGCCCCCGACCACCCCATTCTCTGGGGTGTCCCCGAGACCGGCTATTTAAAATTCTATCTGTTTCAGGTGGTCTGACCAAAAACAGGGCACATCCCAATACAGTGGGATGTGCCCTGTTTCATCGAATTAGTATGACCTTTACTCCTCCACCGGAATGAGGATCGGCTCCTTGCCCAGGAACTCAGCCAGCGTCTGTGTCAGTCGCCGGTGGTCCTGAAGATGGGGCAGGCCGGAAATAGTGATGATCCCCCGGTATTCCCCCTTCACCACGATGGGGAAAGCTCCTCCCTTGAAGGCGTAGTGCTCCTCGTCGTTCTGCCAAACCTCCCGGGCTCCGAAAAGTTCCCGCTCCACGCCCGCCGTCAGGGAACAATGGTGGGTCCGGTTCACGGTGGCACATTTGCGGCCCATCCAGCCGTTATTGTCCTCACCGGTCCCGGGCAGGAATGCCTGGTAGACGATAAGGTCATCCAGAACGATCCGAATGGCGATGGGTTTGGACTCTGTCTGCCCGTCTCTCCAAAGGCGCTCCCCCAACGTGTGGGCATCCTCCAGATCGAATTTTTCAAACACAAATGTCCGCTCCGCCCGCTTCAGGGCCTCCAAGGTCTCTTTTGTGTACACATCGTTCGCTCCCTATTTTTTTAATTTGTCCGATGTTTTCTTTATCATAGCACAGTCAAACAGGGAGCGCAAGAACAATACAACAGCGGGGCAGAACACCGGTCCTCCCAGTTGTTCCCCCCGCTGCTTCCCTGTTCAAAATGCCTTGCGTGCCTCTTCCGCAGCCCGGACCATCTCTTCATAAGTGGCAGGCCGATGCTTCCGGCTGTTGATCTGCGCCTGGATAAAACCGGGAAGGCTGTTGAAATAGGCCTCCGCTCTGGGGTCGTCTCCCAGCGGCGCGTATTGATCGCTGTAAGTTTCCATCTTCATTTTTCCCTCATAAAAAAGGCTTGAGCTGCTCCACGCCCGCTTCCTCCGCGGAGAGCAGCCGCTGCGCCAGATCCTTGGCCGGACCGCCGCCGTGGTAATCGTGGATGTGCTGTAAGGTCTTGCTGATACCCATGTTGTTTCCCTGGATGGTCATTTCCGCTATTTTAGAAGCGGAGTGATCCATCAGCAGCTTTCCTGCCGACAGCACCTCGGTGGATGCCCGGGCCACCGGACCCACACCGCCAGCCTCTTTCCCCCGTTCTTCCAGAAGCCGCCCTGCCTCCTGTTCCAAATTTTGATAGGTTCCCAGCTGCTCCCGCAGCGTCTTTTTCAGCTTCTCGTCCTCCACATAGTCCAGTACCGTCCTGATCCCCTCGCAGCCCATGTCGGCGGACTTGTAAATATATTGCAGAAGTTCTTCTTCCTCTTCCATGTGTTGATACACTCCTTTTTCTCCGGACAATTCCGCTCTCAGTATCCCCCGGCGGGCAATTCACTATGCCCCATGAAAAAATTGTTAAAAAATCCGACGCCCCGGTCAAACCGGAGACGTCGGATCTTCAAGAGCAACTCAGTCCCGTCCTAAAAGGAGATCCCCGTTCTCGGGGTGTTCGCCAAACCACCGGACGGCATAAGAACAGGTAGGCCTGATCTGCACGCCATCCGCGCGGAGCTGCTCCGTGGCGGCCCGCAGCAGCTGCCCGGCCACCCCCTGGCCCCGCAGGGAATCGTCTACAAAGGTGTGGTCGATGGTGGCAACACCGTCCATCGTGGGAAAGGTCACCTCGGCAATCAGCTTTCCGCTCTCGTCCAAGGCAAAGATCCGCTCTTTTTCATGTTGAAATTCCATGCGTATCACCTCAAAATAAATTAGAATTCTCTTTGGAGGGCTATTCGCCCCGGATCAGGGAAAGGACCACGCCCAGAACAAAGCCTGCCAGGGCAGGCAAAACCCACCCCAGGCCCATTTGGGTCAGAGGAATAGGCAGTTTCACCCCCAGCGCCCCCGCCACACTGGCCACGCCGGTAAAGAGGACGGTCATGGGGTAGGTCAGCCGCAGACTCCCCACCCAGCGGTGGGTCAGGCCCAGGACGATGAGCACAATGGCCACCGGGTAGATGGCCCCCAGCACGGGCACGGAGACCGAAAGGATGGCGTTGAGCCCCGCGATGGAAATAAGGAAGCTGGCCGCGGCAAAGACCACCGCCCAGGCCCGATAGTTCAGGCGGGGGAACTGGGTGGAAAAATACTCGCTGCAGCAGCTGATGAGGCCGGTGCAGGTGTTGAAACAGGCGATGACGAACACCGCGCCCAAGAGGAGATTGCCCGCCGGGCCAAACATCCAGGACACCAGCCGGGTGAGTACCTGCGCCCCGTTCTCCGCGCCCGGGAACGCCCCGCCGGACACCGCCCCCACATGGGTCAGCGCCGCATAAACCACCAGCAGCACCCCGCCGGCAATCCAGCCCGCCCGGATGGTCGCCCTCACCACCTGCCGGTCATCCGTCACCCCCCGCGCCCGGATGTTCAGGGCGATGATGATGCCGAAATTCAGTGCGGCGATGGTGTCCATGGTCTGGTAGCCGTCCAGAAAGCCCTGGATCCCCGGACGCTCCACAAAGCCCGCCGTCGCCGGGCCGTAACCTCCCGGGGCCTTCACCAGGCACCCCACCACCAGAACGAGGATGAGGGTCAGCAGGGCTGGGCCGGTGATCTTGCCCAGCTTGTCCGTGAGCTTGTCCGGCTTCAGCGCCACCGCCAGCGCGGCAGCGAAAAACACAAGAGAATACCCAGCCCGCACCCAAAGGGACGTCTCTCCCAGGAAGGGAGTGACCGCCATCTCAAATGAAGTGGTGGCAGTACGGGGAATGGCCAGACAGGGGCCGATGGAAAGATAGATCAGGAGGGTAAATGTCACCGCAAATTTGGGGTGGACCCGCCCGGCCAGCGGCGGGAGTCCGCCTGCCTGGGCCACCGCCACCACCCCCAACACCGGCAGGCCCACGGCGCTGATCGCCATTCCCACCAGTGCGATCCAGGCAGCTCCCCCCGCCTGAGCCCCCAGGTAGGGCGGAAAAATCAGGTTTCCCGCCCCGAAAAACATGGAAAAGAGCGTCACGCCCACCAACAGCTGGTCACGCCCGGAAAGTCGATTCATCTTCAAAAACGCCCCCATCGGCATAGTTTTGTTTGGACATTATGAATTATATCGTATTTGGAGGAAAAAGTCCATTGGACTTTCCAAGGTGGCCGATTTGGTTTTTGATTGCTTTTTCCCCAAAGAGTGTTATACTGTCTGTGTCCAGACACGTGATTCACATATGACAGGAGGAACGATCCCTATGCTGCTGAAAGATAAGATCGCCATTGTCACCGGAGGGACCCGGGGCATCGGCTACGCCATCGTCCGCGCCTATCTCCAGAACGGTGCCACCGTGATCCTGTGCGGCTCCCGGCCTGAAACCGCACAGGAGGCCGTGGACAAGCTGAAGGCGGAAAATCCCGCCTGGAATGTGGAGGGTATCAGTCCCAGGCTCACCGACTACTCCTCGGTAAAAGCCGCTTTCGACGCCGTGGCCGCCAAGTACGGCCGGATCGACATTCTGGCCAACAACGCGGGTGTCTCGGCCTCTGAGCCTTTCAGCTCCTACACCCCGGAGCTTTTCCAGAAAACCATGGACCTCAATGTGAACGCCGTATTCAACTGTACCCGGGCCGTGACGGACGGGATGAAAGCCCGGCACGGCGGCTGCATCATCAATACCAGCAGCATGGTCTCCATTACCGGGCAGCCCGCCGGTGTGGCCTATCCCACCAGCAAATTTGCCGTCAACGGCATGACCCTCTCTCTGGCCCGGGAACTGGGCCCAGACGGCATTCGGGTCAACGCCGTGGCTCCCGGCATCACCAACACCGATATGATGCGGGCCGTACCCAAGGAGCACATTGCCCCCATGGTGGCCAAGATCCCCCTGCGGCGCATCGGAGAGCCGGAGGATATCGCCAACGCCTTCGTGTTTCTGGCCAGCGACATGGCCAGCTACATCACCGGCGTGGTCCTCAGCGTGGACGGCCTGGCCCGCAGCTGAATATCTGCCTGAAACAATTAAAAAAGGATCTCTGTTCTTGGAAGAACAGAGATCCTTTTTTGCTCCACGCCTTATCGCGGGCCCTTTTCCCGCTGATATACCATCCGCAGGCCGTCCAGCACCAGATCCCTGTCCACCACCTGGATGAGCTCCGAATTGTCGGCCACCAGCCGGGCCAGGCCTCCGGTGGCGATCACCTTGCAGTCGGGAACGCCCAGTTCCTCCCTGGCCAGACGGACCAGATGCTCTGTGGCGCCTATGTAGCCCAGCACGATCCCCGCCTGGATGTGACCCACGGCCGTGGTGTTGAGCACCTTCTCCGGCCGTGCCAGTTCCACCCGGGGCAGCAGGGAGGCCCGACCGGTCAGGGCATCCGCCGAGACCCGCAGCCCGGCGGTGATGCATCCGCCCATGTACTCCCCTTTCGCATTGAGCGCGTCCAGAGTGGTGGCAGTGCCGAAGTCCAGCACAATGCAGGGGGCGTGATACTTTTCGATGGCCGCCACGCAGGCCACCGAGCGGTCGGGGCCCAGACGCTCATCACCCGACACGCCCATGGCGAGTCCGGGATCCACCCCGTCGTCGATGATCATCGGCCGCCTGCCGAAATACTTCATGACGGCATTGGTGAGGGTGTACATCACATGGGGCACCACCGAGGCGATGATGACGTCCTCCACCGCCTCCGGAGACAGGTCGAAGCGCCGGAAATACTCACAGGCAAACAGCCCGATCTCGTCAGAGGTGCGGTCCGGGTCGGTTTTCAGCCGAAAGGTCCCCAAAAGCTCCGCTCCTTCATAGATGCCGAAACAGATGTTGGTGTTGCCCACGTCGATTGCCAGTAACATAGGATTCCCCCTCATTTGATTTCTGCCGTCCGGCAGTTGATGCTTCCGTCTTTCAGCTCAATGAGCCCATAAGTCGCCTTGGGAAACCCGCTGATGGTGCCGGGATTCATCACCCACAGATTCCCGTCCAGATAGCACAGCGGCTGGTGCGTGTGTCCAAACACTACCGCGTCCACGCCCCGGACCCGGGCCTCCTCGGCCACCAGAGAGACGCCCAGCTTCACCCGGTAGGTGTGGCCGTGAAGCATCCAGATCCTCTTTCCGCCCACCAGAAGTTCCTTCTCCTCGGGAAAACCGTCTCCGTAGCCGTCACAGTTGCCTCGCACCTGCTCCAGCACAAGACCGGGATAAAACTCCCGAAGCCTCTGGCCGTCCCATACTACATCACCCAGATGGAGCACCTGGTCGGGCTGTTCCCGCTCCACTGCCTGACGCAGATCCTCCAAATTTCCGTGGGAATCGGAGCAGACCAAAAGTTTCATCCTGTCACCTTCTTTTTCCCGGCACATATACTAAAGAGAAAACGACTATAAATAGTGGAGGGAAGCAGTATGAATCCAAAGAACCCCAACCTGGACGCCCTGACGAAAGATCCCCAGGCCGCACAGCTTCTCGGCAATCCCAGCGCCCTCAAATCCCTGCTTTCGGCCCCTGAGACCCAAAAGCTGATGAATCTGCTCAACCAGCAGGCGGGAAACGGGCTCCAGACGGCCGCACAGGCCGCCGCACAGGGCAAGCCAGACGCCCTCATCGGCATTCTCAACCAGGTCATGAAGAGCACGGAGGGTGCGGAGACCATCGAAGGTCTGAAGAAAAAAACGCAAAAATAACCGTTTGCCCGCCGGAGAGGAGGAGAGGTCATGGCGGATCTGCAAGAACAGCTGCAGGCCATTCTGGGAAACCCGGAGGCCATGGGGCAGATCACTGCCATAGCAAAAGCCCTCACCGGCGGAGGATCGCAGCCTCAGGCCGATCCTGCCACGGAAACACCCGGACCGGTGCAGGATGTGGATTACATCCCGGTGGAGGACGAAACGCCTCCGCCTCCCGGATCCCCGGGCGGCGGAGAGGTCCCGGATCTGTCCGCCCTTCTGTCCCTCTTGGGCGGGGGGAATGCACCCCAGATCGATCCCAAGCTCATCCGAATCGCTCTGCGAGTCTACTCCGAATACAGCGCCCAGGACGATGAAAAGGTTGCCCTTCTAAACTCCCTCAAGCCCTTCCTGCGGGAAGAGCGGCGGGAAAAGCTGGAAAAGGCCGCCGGGATCGCCCGGCTCTCCCGGGTGGTGCGGGTGGCCCTCCAACTGCTGCGAGAGGAGGGCAGTGAAGATGTATAATCCTTATCTGAGCCACACAGAGCCCGCCCCCCCGCAGCCGCCGCAGGCTTCTGAGAAAGAAAAGGCGGAGAAAAAGGGGCTGTCTGGGCTTCTGAAAAGCCTGAAACTGGACGATCTGGACACGGGAGATGTGCTCATCCTTCTCATCCTCCTGTTCCTCTTTCTGGATGACCGGGAGGACAATCTGGAACTGCTCATCACTCTGGGACTGATGCTCCTGCTGTGACGGACCTATCCCCCGCCCACAGTGTGGAGCACGGTGCCGTCCGGAAGGGCAAAGGACGCGGAGGCCGAAACAGGGATCTCCGGCACAGTGGCCGTCATGGACCAGACCACCTCGCCCCCGCTCTCGGTCTCAGCGGCCACCAGCAGCCCGTTGTCGGCGGAGACCCAATAGCGCTCCACCTGGGCCGGCTCTGCCACCTCCACACTTACAAAGACGCAGTCCATGCCGTTTTTTTCCTCATATCCCGCGGCAGTGATACTCTCCGGCTCCAGGTCAAGCACGTCCTCATAGGTGGGAATACGCTGCCCTTCCACGTCGGCAGAGCCTCCGTCTGCGCTCCAGACGCGGGCCTCCCGATCCCCGTCATACCAGCGCCAGACCTTGCCGTCTCCAACGATGGTGTGAGCTCCCCGCCCGGCAGGCAGAGTGAGATCGGTCCGGGTCCAGCCCCCGTCCACCCAGACCCGGGCACTGACGGAGATCCCCGCCAGAGTGGTGGTAACGGTGCGGGAATAGCTCTCCAGGCGGCTCAGGGCAGCGATCACACTCTGGACGGTAGTGGGGGTAACCTCCACCCGCACGCCCCCGCCCTGCCCCATCTCCCCCGTCTGGCCCTGTCCGGTGGGCTGCGGCGTGGGCAGGACGATCTCCGGGGTGGGCCCGTAGAAAAGCGGCAGGCCAAAGCTGGCGAACACCGCAATGGCGATGACCACCGCGATGAGGATCACCAAAAAATTCCGATTGCGGCGCTCCAATACCCGGCCCCTCCTCCCTGATACGGACTTCCCGCCGGGAAGTCTGTTTATCGTACTGCAAACGGCTCCGGCGGGTTTTCCCTGAGTCCGAACCGATACTCCACGGCGTCGGCGATCCGCCGGCAGGCGTGCCCGTCGCCGTAGGGATTCACCGCGTGGGCCATCCGCTCATAGGCCGCAGGAGATTCGATCAGCTCCGCGGCCAGCTCAAACACGTTGGCCTCCTCGGTCCCCGCCAGACGGGCGGTGCCGGCGGCCACGGCCTCGGGCCGCTCGGTCTCCCGGCGGAGCACCAGAACCGGTTTGCCCAGCGCCGGGGCCTCCTCCTGCAGCCCGCCGGAGTCGGTCATGACGAACCGGCAGCGAGCCATCAGGTTGTGCATCTCCTCCACGTCCAAGGGGTCGATGAGGTGGATGCGCTCGTGTCCGGCGAGATACTTCCCCGCCGCCTCCCGAACCACAGGAGACAGGTGCACCGGGTAGACCAGCTCCACCTGGGGATACGCCTCCGCCACGCGGCGCAGCGCGGTCATGATGTTGTCCATGGGCTGACCGTAGTTCTCCCGCCGGTGGCAGGTGACCAGAATGACCGTCCGCCCGACGTAATCCAGGCGGTTCAAAAGCTCGGTCGTGAACCGGAAATCCGGCCGTACGGTGGTGGACATGGCGTCGATGACCGTGTTCCCGGTGAGGAACACGCCCTTGGTGATCCCCTCCCGCTCCAGATTGGCCCGGTTGGCGGGGGTGGGACAGAAGTGAAGGTCGGCCAGATCCCCCACCATCGTGCGGTTCATCTCCTCCGGGAAGGGAGAGTATTTGTCATAGGTCCGCAGTCCGGCCTCCACATGGCCCACGCTGATCTGGCTGTAAAAGGCGGCCAGCGCGGCAGAGAAGGTGGTGGAAGTGTCCCCGTGGACCAGCACCAGGTCGGGCCGGGCCTCCTGAAAGACCCGCTCCAGCCCCAGCAGGCACTTGGTGGTGATAGTGGACAGGGTCTGGCGGGGCTCCATGATATTCAGGTCGAACTGGGGCTTGATCTGAAAGATGTCCAGCACACTGTCCAGCATCTGGCGGTGCTGGGCCGTGACGCAGCAGAGGCTCTCCACCCCTGCACGTCCGGCCAGTTCCTTTACCAGCGGGGCCATTTTAATGGCCTCGGGCCGGGTCCCGAAAATGGACATCACTCGGATGGACTTCATTTCTCTTCCTCCTCCTGGCTCCGACGCCGGTCGTTGTTGCCATGAAACACACTGAGGGCCACAGCTCCGGCCGCGCAGAAGGCAAACAGCAGCAGCATGGCCTTCACCGCTCCGCTTGTGGTGAGCACCACGGCGCTCAGGCCCAGAATGGCCGTGATCACATAGAGCACAGCCACCGCCTGCTTTTGAGACAGGCCCATGTCAATGAGTCGGTGATGGACATGGCTGCGGTCGGCGTGCATGGGGCTCTGCCCGTGGGCGATGCGGCGGATAAAGGCAAAGCAGGTGTCAAAGATGGGCAGGCCGAAGAGCAGGAAGGGCACCACAAAGGAAATCAGAGTGTACATCTTGAACAGGCCCTGGACGGAAATCACCGCCAGAACATAGCCCAAAAAGGTGGAGCCGGTGTCCCCCATAAAGATCTTTGCCGGATTCATGTTGTAGGGCAGGAAGCCCAGGCACCCACCCGCCAGAGCCGCCACCATCATTGCCACATAGGGCTCCCCCACCAGCAGGGCGATGACCAGCAGGGTCAGGGAGCTGATGGAAGATACCCCGCAGGCAAGGCCGTCCAGACCGTCGATGAGGTTGACGGCGTTGGTCATGGCCACGATCCAGAGC
Source organism: Candidatus Pseudoscillospira sp. SGI.172 (assembly GCF_050313575.1). NCBI lineage: Bacteria > Bacillati > Bacillota > Clostridia > Candidatus Pseudoscillospira > Candidatus Pseudoscillospira sp. SGI.172. The sequence continues at coordinate 63,121 of NZ_JBNPLQ010000012.1, forward strand.
ACAGTCACCGGGATCGCCAGCCAGCCCAGATGCCAGTAGAGGTCGGCGGAAAAAACATTGGGGTTGGACAAGTCGGTGATGAGGTTTCCCGAAAAGACGGCAATGAGGGCCGCCACGATCTGAACCACCAGCTTCAGTTTGGCTCCCAGGGCGTAGATATCGTCAAAAATGCCCAGCACCACAATGACCACTCCGCCCAGCAGCATTCCGCGCAAGGGCGGCGTCATGGGCACAAAGATGAGGGCGCTGAGAAGAAATCCGAAAAAGATGGCCAGACCCCCCATCCGGGGAATGGGGTGGTCATGCATCCGGCGGCCGTCCTTTGGGACGTCCACCGCCCCCATCTTCACCGCCAGGTTCCGCACCACGGGGGTCATGATGAGGGCGATCAGAAACGCCACCCCCAGGGCCACGGCCACCCGGCCGATCAGTTCCATTGAAATAGGCATGAATACTGGCTCCTTTGCCGGCCTTTGCCGGTGGTTCTTTCTGTAATCAGTAAAGGGCGATTCTCCGCCCCCGCGTTCAGCGGGGCAGGAAGCCCAGCTTCTTGTGAACCTTGGAAAGCGTGCGCTCCGCCACAGCGGACGCCTTCTGGGCTCCCAGGCGGTAGAGCCGCTCCAGCTCCCCCTTGTCGGCCATGAGACGCTCAGTCTCCTCCCGGACGGGCCGCAGCAGCTCCACCACGGCTTCCCCTACAGCGGGCTTGAAGTCGCCGTAGCCCTTGCCTTCAAAGCGGCGCTCCACCTCTTCCACGCTCTCCCCGGTGGCCGCGCAGTAGATGTCAATGAGGTTGGACACACCGGGCTTCTCGGGGGACTTGCGGACACAGGCGTCGGAGTCGGTGACCGCCCGCTTGAACTTGCGCATAATAGCGTCGGGCGAGTCCATGACCAGCACATAGGAATTCTCATTTTCTGCCGACTTGGACATCTTCTTGGTGGGCTCAGTCAGGCTCATGACACGGGCGCCCACCTTGGGGATAGCTGCTTCAGGCAGCGTAAACACGTCTCCGTAGATGCCGTTGAACCGCTGGGCGATGTCACGGGTGAGCTCCACATGCTGCCGCTGATCTTCACCCACGGGGACGATGTCGGTCTGATAGAGCAGGATATCGGCGGCCATGAGGGTGGGATAGGTGAACAGTCCGGCGTTGACATTATCGGCATGGCTGGCGGACTTCTCCTTGAATTGGATCATCCGGGACAGCTCCCCGAACATGGTGTAGCAGTTGAGGGCCCAGCCCAGCTCCGCGTGGGCGGGGACATGGGACTGGATAAAGAGGATGCTCTTCTCGGGATTAATCCCTGTGGCGATGAGCTGGGCAAAGAGCTCCATGGCGTGGTGACGCAGGGCGGTGGGATCCTGGCGGACGGTGATGGCGTGCTCATCCACCACGCAGTAGACGCAGTCATACTCATCCTGATAGGACGGCCAGTTCCGGAGTGCCCCCATATAGTTACCCAGGGTGATATTGCCGCTGGGCTGAATGCCGCTGAAACTGACTTTTCGCGTTTTATTCATCTGAAAACACTCCTTTTTCCGGGACACTTTCGGCCCCAATGATTCCGAAGTATCATACCATATTTCCCAACGCTTGACAAGTTCAACTCCCACCGATAAAATAGAGGTTACTGTAAAAAGTTTGGAGGAATTGTTATGGATTTGGCCTGGTTCGAGGAAATGGAGCGGAAGATCCCCAGGGGAAAGGTCCGCACCCGTTTTGCCCCCTCGCCCACCGGCTATATGCATGTGGGCAATTTACGCACTGCCCTGTATACCTGGCTCATCGCCCGCCACAGCGGCGGCACCTTTATCCTGCGCATCGAAGACACCGATCAGGGCCGCCTGGTGGAAGGGGCCGTGGACGTGATCTACAAGACTCTCCGGGAGTGCGGCCTGGACTGGGACGAGGGCCCCGACGTAGGCGGGCCCGTGGGACCCTATATCCAGACCCATCGCAAGGACTTGTACGGCAAGTATGCCCGTCTTCTGGTGGAAAAGGGCGGTGCCTACTACTGCTTCTGTGAAAAAACGGAGTCCGAAGCATCCAGCGGAGACTTTACCCATACAGACGATCCCTGCCGCACGCTGAGCCTGGAGGATGCCCTGACCAAAGTGGCCGCCGGCGTGCCCTATGTCATTCGGCAGAAGATCCCCCACGGCGGACAGACCACCTTCCACGATGCTGTGTTCGGCTCCATCACCGTGGACAACGACACCCTGGACGACAACGTGCTGATTAAGTCCGACGGTCTGCCCACCTACAATTTTGCCAACGTCATCGACGACCACCTCATGGGCATCACTCACGTAGTCCGGGGCAGCGAGTACCTTTCCTCGGCCCCCAAGTATAATCTTCTCTATGAAGCCTTCGGCTGGGAGGTCCCTGAATATATCCACTGCTCTCCCGTCATGCGGGATGCCCACAACAAGATGTCCAAACGCCACGGAGATCCCTCCTATGAAGATCTGCTGGCCCAGGGCTATTTGTCTCAAGCTGTGGTAAACTACGTCTCCTTGCTGGGCTGGGCTCCCAAAGGTGAGCACGCGGAGCAGGAGTTTTTCACTCTCTCCGAGCTCTCCCAAGTCTTTGAGGTCGCCGGTATCTCCAAATCCCCAGCCATCTTCGACCGGGAAAAGCTCAATTATTTCAACGCACATTATCTGCGCAGCCTCTCGCCCGAGGAGTTCTTTTCCGCGGCCGAGAGCTACCTTAAGGACGCTGTCCACGCCCCCCAGGTGGATCTCAAGCTGGTGGCGCCCCTGGTTCAGGGCCGGTGTGACACTCTGCTGGACATTGCACCTCAGGTGGACTTTTTTGACGCGCTCCCCGAATACGGCAACGAGCTATACTGCCATAAAAAGATGAAGACCGATGAGGCCAACTCTCTGGAGGCGCTGAACCGGGTCCTCCCGGTGCTGGAGTCTCTGCCGGAGTGGACTTATGACGCCATCCACAGCGCGCTGGTGGATCTGGCTGCCTCTCTGGAACTCAAGAACGGCCGGATCATGTGGCCGGTGCGCACGGCTCTTTCCGGCAAGCCGGTCACCCCCGGCGGTGCGGTGGAGCTGTGTCAGATCCTGGGCCGGGAGGAAAGCCTGGCCCGCATTCGCAAAGGTATTTCCCAGCTGGGAGGCTGAGCAAACGGGGCAGGCCCAAACTTGAAGTTTGGGCCTGCCCCGTTCTTTTCCATCGTTGTCGATACAGCACATAAAAAAACAGACAGGCTATAAACCTGTCTGT
>NZ_JBNPLQ010000013.1:0-66266 GCF_050313575.1 Candidatus Pseudoscillospira sp. SGI.172
GGCACGCTTCGTTGTCCTCATTTTCAGCATAACAGTGCATCTGCTCTACATACGCCTGCGTATCCGCAGGAAGCGTTCGGGCTACCATTTGAAGATCGTTTGGTGCGATTTTCAGGTATGCCGCAAAGGAAGATATGATGTTCTGGCGGTCGCTGGCCGATTTCAGATAGATGTTGACAGGCAGCACCTCCAGGATCTTTACAAAGCGGTTATCCTTGGTGATGACCACTCCACCGATGATATTTTTGATGGGGAGCCATGCCTGTATGCTGTCACGGTAAGCACCACCGCTGTCCCCAGACTGAACTCCACCGCCAAATAGCAGTTCTTTCAGGTTCATTTCCTGACCTCCCCTCGATATAAAATGATCCTGCGTCCCCGACGCCACTTCCACCAGCTGCCAAGCCAGCGGGTCATGCTATCGTCATTGATGCCGATCAATCCGAAGCCGCCGATAGGAACTATGATGGTCAGCGTCACAATAATTTTTATCGTCAGTGTAAACGGCAAAAAAGCGATGCAAAGATATAAAGCCGGGATTGTCAGGACAACAGTTTCCACCAAATTCCGAAGCTCGAACAGACCCATGATACGGCCGGCATCGGTGAAATTGGTGGGAATATGGTAGACTTCATAATTCATCTGCTTCTACCTCCAGTGGTTGCAAAAGATTTCCTTTGTGAGCTTCATACTCCAGTTCCAGCTGTTCCAGCGCAGCTTTCCGGGCTACTATAAGAGCCCGGAAAGCACAATCAAACGCTTGCTCGTTTCGCGGTGTGCTGCGATATCTACCGAGTTCAAGCTGGCTGATGTATTGACCGCTGAAACCGCTGTAGTGATGAAGTTCCTTCAGCGAAATATGGTGCCTCCGGCGCAGTATGCGAAGTTGTGTTGTCGTGACCATTATTCCACCTCCAGATAGTTGATGTAAGGCAGCTTGCACCACCCTTGCCAGCCACGACCGGCCAATTCGGTTTTTACGACACCCTTTCTGGTGCCCATGGCTTCAATGACGTAGCCGTTTCCAATGTAGACACCAACGTGTCCTTTTTTCCAGAGCATCAGTCCTACAACCTCCGGCATGGTATCCAGCGAGCCGTAGTCCGCATTTAAGACGCCGGCATCCTTGGCCGCCTGATACATCTGGTTTGCACCATAATCAGGCATTCCGTTTTTCGCATAATCAATCGTCATGTTGGATGTGTCCAGCCAGCCATAGCCTTTCACAAGACCCACGCAGTCTGCCGTGCGCCGGCCCAGCCAGTTCTCCTCAATGAAATCAGCATAGTCGCCAACGCCATCGGGGTACTGCTCTTTCTTATACTCAAACAGGGACTCTGTAAGGACATTCCCATAGGTCCCCCATACATACCCCCAGTTATTTTCCCACGCTTGGATGGCATAGGCGGCGAGATCATGGTTGTTTTTGCTTTCGGGGTCAATAAAGTCGGAAATGTCGATCTCATTGTCATATTCCGTGCCGTACTGGACATTGCCGGAATAAGAGCCATCACCACTGTAATCAGGCTGGTAGGCATTGTAATAGGATGCGTATTTATTGATGGCATCGCTCTCCTCAAGGGTTTCAAAGAGAGCACCGGCCCAGAGCTTGGCATCTTCATCGAAGCCCAATTGATCCATCAGATCATCCGGGTCCAGGCGTTTGACTGTAATTTCCAGAGTTGTCACTGTTCCGTCTCCACCAATGCCGAGAGACGGAAAATATGAGATGTTGGACTTGCAGAACTCCCGAATATCGGTGGCGGTCATGGCGTCAAGATCCTGTCGGTAGGCAGCAGAGTTGATGGCAATGATCCAGAGTAGATCTTCCTCGTTCATAGAATTGTCTACAACGATACGGTCAATGGCTGTTCCATCTTCCTCGTACTCTGCCACAATACTGGTTACTACGGAGTCGATCTGAGTCTTTTCAAAATCCTCAAGGCTCATGTAGACCCCGCCGATGGTCATGGCTTGCTCCGTCATTCGGATTACCGTATCGGTATCCGAGGAATTGTACCCGAAAAAGATGTTAGGCAGAGCCGTGAAGATCACCATTGGGATCACGATGACAGTGATCAAGACGCCAATCAGAATTTTGATAAGAAAAGGCAGGGCTTCCTTGGCTGCGGCAACAGCGGCGCCGTATGCACCGGACACCGCTGCTGCCTGAATAATACGGTAAGCCGCCTTCGCAGCACGTACGAGATTTGCCGCAGTCTGCGTACCAGAACGGGAATTGTTGTTCTCGCTCATGTTTTCTTACCCCGCTGTTTCCTTGTGGGCTGCGAGGCAGAGGATGTATCCGCATGTCCCTTTACCGCTGCCTTGGTGTTGGACACAGCCTTTTTCCCGCCCTGTGAGCCGGTTGCGGAAGGAACAGAGGCAGTGCTTCGCGCCGTTTGACGCGCCTGCGTTGTTTGGTGGCCTCCCGTCGCAGTTCCTGCTGGGCCGGGGTGCAGCCCGGGAGCGCTGCTCTTCACCGTAGGCATGGAGCTGGCAGAGGCTGGACGCGGTTCCTGCCGAGTCGGGCTATGCTGCCTTGCCTCTGTCGGTGCTGCGGTACTTGCGGAAGCAAAATTCCTGCCGGGCCGTGGTTCTTTTACGGCTTGCTGGGCAGACGCCGTGGGCGGCTTTCCTGCCGGGCCGTGCTGGGTGCCTTCCGTGTGAACCGTAGTCTGACGTGTAACGGAAGCACCCGCCTGTGATACCGGAGCAGCCTTGGGTACACTCTGAGCCGGTCGCTGAGAGAACCGGGTATCCGCAGGTCGGGCCTGGGTCTGCTGTCCTCCTGCTGCAACTGGAGCGGAAGGTGCGCCCTTGACGCCGGCCGATGGGGTTTGCGTGGAGACAGAGGTTGTATTCTGAGCTGTTTGTCCCACGGTGATTCCGGTTCGTTCTGCAGCTTGTGTCGTGCCGGTGACCGGCCCACCCTGTACCTTCTGCGTATTCACCTGAGTCATGCGGGAGGGTGAAGGTGCTGCCGGTGTTCCTGCCGCACCGTGCTGCACTGCCGCGGATGCCGGTTGAACCGGAGATGCAGCGCCGTTTCTGATTTGAGAGGCTGCGGCTGCACCTGCCATTCCAGCCACTCCAGCCGCCGCTACCGCTCTTCCTGCCGCGCCGGGTCTGCCTGCAACAGACTGAGCACCGACGGGCGGCGTTGACGACGCGGATTTCACATGAGTGGGAGAGCGCCGGGTACCGGGAGGGACGGAACTCTTTCTGCTCTGTGCTCCCGGGCGAGCTGTCTGTCCCACTTGGGAGCCGCCCTGATACATAGAGGATGTGGTATGTTCCTGCGTGGTTGACTGCTGGCTGCCTGCTTGTGTGGTGCTGCTCTGGTAGGCAGTACCCTGGTGCGTGGCAGTCTGCTGAGAACCGCTTTGCTGAGAAGTGTTCTGCTGCGTTGTGGTCTGCTGGGATGTACTTTGCTGTGCGTAGCTGACCGATCCAGCACCGCCGCTGCGTCCACCCACAGGACCGCCCATACGGGGGCCGCCCGAACCACCAGGAGGCGTGCCGGGAGATTTGCCCCTGCCAACACCACCTGTGCCTTTGCCAGACGAGCCTGCGTTTTTACCCACAGCCTTTGTGATCTGAGAGGCTGCGGTGCGCATGACCATGTAAGTCAGCGCACCGGGGAACACTCTGCCGAGAGAGTCGCCGGTGATGGCAGGATTCAAGCCAATGCGGGTCACGATGGCGTCTGCCTTCCGTGCGACCTTTACGATCGTCAGGATCAGCACCATCCAGGGCAGAACGTCCAGACCGCTCGGCACAGTAGAGAGAACAGACAAAAGCATTTTGAAAAAGATCACGTTGGTCACCATCAGCAGGCACATACTGCCAAACATCCGGCACCAGCCTGTAAATATTTCTGACGTGCTTTTGCTCCCGCCCATGGAAAAGGCCAACGGCGCCGTAATGGTCAGCATGGCGAGGATCACATACCTCTCCGCGATCTCCAGCAGCAGCTTGAAAACCTTGAACATGATGATAACGCCAAATATGATGACCAGCAGCCACGCCGCCGTCAGGGAACCGAATACACTTTCGTCCACCAGCTGCACGTTGACTGCATTGGGTATCTGCAGCAAGTCAATAATCCTTGAGGTCATGCTCAGGCCAATGTCGCAAATCTGCGGGCTTGCCAGCAGCAAAAACGAAAAAACGAAGGTGCGGGTAAAAAGCAGCTTGGGATCTTCGCCCTCGAAGCCGAGGCCGGACGCCATGCTTTTCAGTGCTTGAAAAACCAGGTTGCCGATCAGCAGCGCCCAGCCCACAGCCATAAGCACCTGCATGATATCGTCGATGACAGGTACGTGGGTCTTTAGGTAGGCAAAATCCATGCTCATGATGTCCAGCAGGGCGGACGAAAAATATTGCCAGCATTCCAGAGTCAGGCCGTAGGCCCACTCCATAAAGCCTTGAAAAATCAGCTCAAGCAATGTGGACACCTCCTTTGAGCCGGAGTGCTGTCCGCATTACGGGGTCAGCGTTGCAAGGCCGCTGAACAAGGGTGCAACATAGGCAATGAATGCGCCGATACCGTTGATGATGGCCCAGGCGATCCAGATGCGCTTGAGCCAGTCCCAAGCCTGATCGACCTTGTGCTGGTTATTGGAGAGCTTTGCGCCAACTACAGCCACGGCAGACATCAAACCGGCCAACACCGTGCTGATACCTGCAATCTTGCTGTAAACATCCACGATGATGTTGTTGGCAACCGTCCACATATCATCTACTGCAAGGGCGGGAACAGCCAGTACCGCAACAAGCAGCATAAGCGTAAGACAAGAAACATAAAGCCGGTATAACTTTTTCATGGGAACCTCCTCCAGGCTGCAGGAAGAGGCTGAGCATAACTCAGCCTCTTCAAGAATGTGTGGATATTTCATAGATGGTCTTACTTCGGTCATTGCGGGGCATCCACCAGCTTCATAGAGAGCATCCAGAACTCCTCCAGAAGCGGCGCAAAGGCATCGAACAGATCCGGGTCGAATGCGCCGCACTCTTCCTTTTCGATCATCTTCACTGCTTCCGCCGGGTCAATGGCCTTACGGTAACTGCGATCACTACGCAGGGCATCGTACACATCAGCGAGACTTACGATCTGCACATAGGTCGGGATCTCTCCGCCGCAAAGCCCCATGGGATACCCGCGTCCGTTGATGCGTTCGTGATGGCAGAAGCATATTGTTTGCGCATACCCCGTGATGTTCTCGCCCCTGAGTTCAGGAATAATCAATTCAACGCACAGAGCCCCAAGGACGGTGTGTTCCTGCATTTCCTCAATCTCCGAATCGGTCAGCTTATCCTCCTTGTTAACCAGTCGCGGAGGCATCACCGTTTTGCCAATGTCATGCAGTACCGCTGCATCGGCGATATCAGGAATGTCGCTCCACAGATCCGGCTCCAGAATACCGATTGACCATGCGTGGCAGAGCATGATTTGAACGAAGTCTCGAAAATGGATGCCATGGGTCAATTTACGTCCTTTAGGGCAGCGCTTGACAAGGATATTGTGCATATGAGATTTCTCCATGATGGTTCCTCCTTCATAAGAAATGCCCGCGCAGAATACTCGTAGGTATTCTGCGCAGGCTGTAGTCAGTTGTTATTGGTTTGGGTGGTTATATCAATAGCCGGTCTTGGGAAGTGTGGGAGTATTGCCATAACGCTGAACAATGGTGACCCAGCTTGCATTCGCCGTCTGCCAGGTCCCCTGATATTTGCCGCCCACATCGGCTCGGTTGACCATCTGATAGCCGTTGACAGCATTACCGTTGACCATGACGCTCAGGGTAGGATTGGCCACGCTCTGGAAGCCGACAGGAACCTTACCGAAGTCAAAGTAGACATCGGTAATGACTTCGCCCGCCTGCATGGGGATGGCGTTCAGCGCAAAGGAATAGTTATTGCTGGTGAGCAGGTTGGATGCCAGCACCTGATAGTTGGCCGTGTAGTTGGTCTTATACAGGATGCGGTAATTCAGCCGTGCGCTGTAGGTGCCGGTGGTGAGGGTAGTCGCCCGAGCAACATCGGTGGGGATACGGTCATGCCAGAAGAAACTCTCCAGATCCACATTGGAGGTGTTGGCAACGGTGATGTCGTATCGCATCTGATTTCCGGCCAGCACCGCAGTGTTGCCGCGCTTTGTGATGGAAACGCCCAGTTCAGCCGTCTTATCATAGGCGGAGAGCTTAATGATCTGACCGGCATACTCCAGAGTTACATCAAACACCTCGGAGGATACCTGCCAATAGGCGGGCGCGGAAACCTCACGAATCTGATAGCGGGTCAGAGACAAGGGCTTACTGGCAGCTACGCCGCGGGCATCGGTGGTAATGTAGTCTACAACTTTGCCGCTGCGGGCATTGATGATCTCATAGACAGCGCCCTGCAAGGGGGTGCCGGGTGCGGTGCCGGTGATCGCATTGTACTCAGCAGCATATTTGTAAATCTGGATCTGACCGGTGATGGGCTCGTTCTCCCACTCGATTTCGGTGGTCGCGCCAGCCTTTACATAGACAGTCTTGAGCTGCTTATCCACATTGTAGCCTTCGTTTTCCAGTTCACGAATGTAGTAGCGGCCCGATTCCGTCAGGTCGGTGATATACACCCAGCCGTCCTGGTCGGATTCATACTGGCCGATGGGGTTCTTGTTGCTGTCATAGAGCAAGAAGGTAACGCCATAGATGCCCTCGCCGGTGGTGCTGTCGATCTTATGGATCAGGATTCCGGACAGGCTCTTGTTTTCGACAGTAATCGTGGTGGTCTTTCCGTCCTTCACCTCAAAGTAATGGGGTGTATCATCCAGCTTGAAGCCCTCCGCACTCTTGGTTTCTACGGCATAATAGTGACCGTCTTCCAGAGACAGGAAGGCACGGCCATTCTTGTCGGTGGTCACAGTATCCACAAGACCATCATCCGCACGTCGAATCTTAAAGGTCACATTGGGGATGCGCTCGGTCCTCTTGTCAGCGTTGACTTTGATGATCTCCACTCCACCAACAGGATCGTTATAGAAATACAAGCTTTGCGTGTCATTGGTATTTACAACCACTGTCTGGCTGCGGGTCTCCTCGTGGATGGTATAACCTGGGATAGTCTGCACCTCAGTTACCACAATGGAGCCGGTGATATCGGCAATCTTGATCTGGCCGTTGGCATCGGTCCAGTACAAACCGTTAGAGGATAGCTGGCCGCCATCGGCGTCAACCACACGGCCATCAGCATAGGTGATCTTGAACTGAACGCCCTCCAGAGGCTCCTTGGTCACAGAATCCAGCTTGTTGATGATGAGATTTCCCTTGGGTTGGTTCCGGAACTCCAGTGTCACGGTCTGACCCGCCTTGATGAGTGCTGTCTGAGGCGTATCGTCCAGAATGTAGGTATTGTCCTTCGTGCGGGTTTCCTTCACCACCAGAGTCGTGCCGGGGTTGATGCCCTCAATCAGGAAGGTTCCTGCGCTGTCGGTGGTGAATTTGCCGTTGGCGTTGCCAACTACGGTGCCGGCAGAGGTAGTGACGAAGAACTCTACGTCGGATAGAGGTTCCTTGGTCACGCTGTCGATCTTCTTGACCAGCAGGGCGCCCTTGGGAGAGTTGCCGAAGTAAAGCTCGACCACATCCTGCTTCTTGCCGCTGATGTAGGCGGTCTGGGGCGCAGTGTCGATAACGTGACCGCTATCGCTGGCCAGTTCCTCGACGATATAAGTACCTTCCTTGAGGCCGGTCACGGTGAAACTGCCGTTGGCGGAAGTCTTATAGGTGCCAATGACCGTGCCGCCGGTGCCGGAGGTGCCGGTCAGGTATTTTACCTGGAATACCGCATTTTTGACGGCCTCGCCGGTGACAGAATCAAATTTGTAGACCACTAAAGCACTCAGAGGAGTGTTCTCAAAGGTTACGGACTTGCTTTCACCGGCCTTGATAAAAATCTCTTGTGTCGCAGGTTCCTTGATGGAATACCCCGGGATCGACTCAAGTTCGGTGATTTTATACCAGCCGTCTTTCAGGTTGGAAATCTTGAACTGACCGTTTTCATCGGAATAGAAATAGCCCAGATCATTGATTTCTCCGCTTTCGGTTTCATTGCTGGCATAGGTCACCTGGAACTTCGCACCCTTCAGCGGATCTCCGGTGACAGAGCAAATCTTGTTGACAGTCAGGCTGGGTTTCTGATGGTTTTCAAAGAACACCGTATGGTCACGGTTGGGATAAAGGGTCACCAGCTGGCTGGGAGCGTCCAACAGATAAGGAGAAGGCACCGACTTCTCGGCGATCTCATACACACCGGGCAGCAGATTCTTCAGCTCAGCTCGGCCGTCAGTCCCGGTACGGATCTCATCTACACTGTGACCGTCAGCGGCGCGGACAATGAAAACAGTATCAGGGATAGGCTCTCCGGTATCGGCATCGTGCTTGTAAACATAGAGGTTGGGGCGAATCTGATTTTCGATGACCAAAGTGCTGGTTTTGCCGGGGAACAGCTCAACATGGTACTCCCGCAGGTCGATGATATGGTCAGATACCGTTGCAGTCTCCTGCACGGAATACACGCCGGGCTCCAGATCGCTGACCAGAATCTCACCGTTTTTGTTGGTAGTGCGGTCGAGGTAATGTGTCCCGTCCTCGATCTTGGCGATGCGGAAGGTGACACCCTCCAGGGGGGAACCATCGGAGCTGAGCTTGATCAGCTGCAGGGAGGGCTTAATGCTGTTGGTGAAAACGAACTGGGCGTCCTCATTGGGGTCAAGCTGGATGATGCGCTGAGCTTCGTCAATGACATATCCGGGGCAGGATTTCTCCGTCACCACATAAGCTCCGGCAGGCAGCTTGCTCAGGTCGATCTCGCCGTTTTCGTCGGTGCGGAATTCCTCGGGGCCGTAGTCGCCGGCGACGGATTTGATTTCAAACAGGACATTGGGAATGACCTTGGAGGGATCGGCACTGTCTACCTTCACCAGATGCAGGCCTGGCTTGACATCGTTGAAGAACATCAGCTCCTTGATGCCGTCGCCTGCTTCCAGTTCTACCTCCTGGGGCGTAGTGTCAAGGATGTAACCGTCATTTCCGGTATCCACCTCGACCGCGCGGTAGGTGCCGGGCTCCACATTGGTCAGCAGGATCTCACCAAATTCATCGGTGCGGAAAGTGCCGAGAGACACGCCATCCCGCCACACCTCAAAGGTGACGTCCGGCATGGCGACCATATTCTTGCGGTCATACTTAATGATACGCAAACCAGGCAGTTCCTCGTTGACCAGGTGGAAGGTGGTCGTTTCGCCGGCCACCACACTGGTGGTATAGATAGTATCATTCAGCAGCCAGCCAGAAGGTGCTGTGGTCTCCTGAATTCGGTAGGCGCCAAGCCGGATTTCATTGAACATGGCCACACCCGCGCTGTTGGTTTCTGCCGCGTAGGTCTTTCCGGTTTCGATATGCTGGATGCTTACCATGGCACCCGGCAGGTTCATACCGGTGTTGGAGGTCTTTTCGATGCGTAGATTGCCGTAAGGTTCATTTTCAAAAACGACCTCGGCAACCTTGCCATAGACGACCTGAACATTCTGCGCGGGTTCCTCGCTGAGCATATAATAATCCGGTGCAACCCGTTCATACACGGTGTAATTTCCGGTGAGGGTCAGGGGGATACGGATCTTACCGGAGGAGTTGGTGGTAAAGGTGCCGACGGTAGCACCGTCAGGACCAACCACCTCAAACATGGCGCCACTCAAGGGGATGGTCGTACCAGCCTCATATTTGACGATTTGAAGACCGGTGTCCATCTCTTCCTCGGGCTCGTCACCATAGTAGCTGTAGGCGGACAACTCCATGGCACGGGTAGGGTCAGTGTCAACCATGTAATTTTGAATCTTTCCATACTTGTCTACCTCTACCACGGAGGCGTAGAAGATAGCATACTGGTAAACATCCAGGTCAAAGGACAGCTGAACGCTGCCGGTCTGGCCCGCAACGCTGTCAGCAGGATAGAGCACCTTGAACTGGGTGGAATAGCCCTCGCCCGTGGCACTGGTAGTCAGTGTGGTCACATCGTTGTTGTTCATGTCCACGATGCGGGTACCGGATGGGACGCTGGCAGGGTCTGTGAACGCCACGTTCACCTTATAATCACACACCCAGGTTTTGGACGTGACGGTGAAGATCTGCTGCTTGTACTGACGGCCATTGACGGTCACTTCATAGGCGACATCACGGTCGGGTGTGCAGCTTACATTGGGAGACAGGTTCTCCGTCCATGCAGTTCCGCGACGATAGATGTCCTTAGCCGCGGCGAGGATCTTCTGGGCGCGCTGCAGCTCTACGCCGGTCAGATTGGGATTGACCTTCAGGTTGTTGATATCCCAATTGGACAAGAGATAGCACCAAAGAGCCATCTTAGTGGCGTAATAGGCATGGTACTTATTTTCAAGGCCCAGCTCACTCAGTCCACGGTTGGGATAGCCGTTGGCGATGATGCCGGTGACCTTGGGATCAGCCGCTTTTTCGTCGGCCAGATATTGAATGCTTTCTCCGATGCCCACTGTTTGGGGAACACCTTTATCATTGGGGTTCACGCAGTAGGCGGGGATTTCTTTGACGGCTCCCGACGGGGTGACACGGTTATAGTAGGTATAGATCTGCTCACGGATGCGTCCGTTGATGGACAGATAGGACATCTTTACGCCGCCGTTATAGATGTCGATCTCACCCAGCGCTTCTTCTTCGCTGCTTGCAGCAAAAGCGGTGGTAGAGAGCATACCGAAAAGCATGATGACGGCTAAAAACGCTGACAATAAACGCTTTTTCATAGGCTTACCTCCATAAAATCAGGGAGAACGCCCTCTAATCAGAAAGGCATCCTCCCTCGGGTTAATATGAACTTGTGGGGGATGAAAAAAGGAAGACAGCACAATCAGATGTGCTGTCTCCCTTTTCAGCTTACATGGTGGACCATATACTCGGTGCGCTGGAAGATGCCGTCTTTATAGACATCCCACGCTTCGAGGGAATGGGTTCCACACGGGTTGGAGTTGAATGGATTGACGATCTCGCTGTCACGCCAGGGCCAAAAGCTTTCGGTCTGCACATCATCGCTGATCGTAAGGTTAATACGGACTTTGGGATTGCCACTGGGGTGCAGGGCGGGCTTGCCGTTCTGCCATGTTTCGGAGTTGCTGCCAATAGCGTTATACAGGGTATAGAGCATCCGCCGGGTCTCATAAAGATTGCGGATAAACATATATTCGCCGCTTTCCAGTTTGAAGTGCCTGACTTCTGCATCTGGCAGCTCCGGCTGGGGCAGCAGGCTCCAGTCACAGGTGGGCTCAGGCAGTTCCGGCAGAGGGCCGCTGGCGAACATATTCTTGTCATAACGGCTGACATCGGTAATGGTATAATTGGTGCCGTCATCGCAGCGAATCACATCGCCGACCTGGGGCACATACCGGGAGCCATCAGAGGGGACATTGATAGAGCCATCTGCATTCCGAGTCAACGAACCGGATTCGGTATTCTCCGGTTCCTTAGACTCCGCGATTTCAGGCACCACTTCAATATCATAACCCATCTTCGCCATAGTGCGGTAGATCAGTACAGCCATATTGCCGCGGGAGATCTTTGTTCCTGCGAGAGCATCTGCAGGAGCCAGTCCCAATGCAACAGCTGTCTGGCAGGCGGTTGTGTAGCTCCATTCCATGTCAACATCGCCCAGGCACCGCAGCATAACGGTGCAGGCCGCAGCAGGAGTGACCGGGTCATTGGAGCCATACAGGCCATTTCCATAGCCGGCAATCAGATGATTGGCGGCGCAATAGCCTACATAAACCTTTGCCCAATCCGGAACATCAGTAAACTTGCACTGGTTGCGGTAATAGGTGCTGTCTGCTTCAATGTGCTCAGGATTTGCAACGATGCGGGTAAGCAAGGTTGCCATTTGTGCACGGGTCAATCCTTGATCCGGCATCATATCACCGTTGGTGCCCCCGACCATGATACCCGCCTCGCGCAGATAGTTTGCGGCAGTCTCCTGTTCTGAACTGAAACTTGCAGCAAAAGCATTGCCGGTCAGCGACAGCAGGAGTACGGTCAAGATTAAAAAGGCTCGAATTCGTTTCATGATATCACGCTCCCTTCCTATAAAAAACAGTGGTTACGCTGGCTGTCATGCGTCGGGTATCCTCATCATAGACACAACGGTCAAACTCATAAATACCCATCTGCTCAGCCTGTTCTGCCAGTTCCGCAGGAAGGTCAACGGTGATGTCCATTTTGATTCTTACTTCATCGTCCTTCCTTTTTGACTTGAATTTCTGTACCAATCTGATACTTCCTTTAGGATTTATATTCTCCGGAGTGATTTGAGAATAATACAGAAATCGGCCGTTGTCAAAGGATTATTTGAAATGCGTGCGCCACACTTTCTTCACATTGCGAAACCGCTGCGGCGCAAGGGTTTCATCAGTCTGTCTCAACAGCCTGCACGCAAACTCTTTTGCTGGGCTGGTTGGCGAGACAAGTGGTGATGGTGATGCGGTTATCGGCCGTTGCCTGCAGATAACTCCAGTCGGAACTGGAGATAGTTTTCACCAAAACGACCTTGTAGGTACGAGTGCCGTAGATGGTGGTATAGGTGATGGTATCGCCAATCTCCAGATCCTTGATATCACCGATCACATACTTGGCTCCCCGGTTATGGCCGCAGACGCCGACATTTCCATCCCATGCGGAAGTAGTACTGTAGTGACCGAGACCCTTTGCCATACTGGCATTGCTTTCACCCTCCCAGACCTTCATGTTGATGTCCAGCGAAGGAATTTTCAATGTGCCAATGCTGCCATCCTTGCGCTCCATATCCTCGGCGCTGGTGTAGGCAGGCTCACGATAGACTGGAGTAATTGTAGTCCCACCGGAAATAACTGGGGTACTGTAGCTCCCAGCATCAATGCCATAGCCGCCAGTCCCGGTAGATACATTTACAAACTGCTGCAGACCGGGCAGATGGACTTTTTCCATCGCACCGGTCTGCGTAGTGCTGAAGCTTCCGTAGGGCAGTTCAGGAATCTGGTAATCCACAAGATTGGTGCCGCCGTAGTTGTACGATGAGCCGTAGACGTCTCCATAGGAAGTGGAGGGATAATACTCGGTATCCGATTTGGACTCAAAGGTGTACTCCGCGGCAAAGGCACTGACCGACAGCGATAACACCGTCACGATCATCAGCGCCATACAAATCAGTCGCCTCATGTGTTTCATTGATGCAAAGCCTCCTGTTCATCTTCAGATTCTTCTTCCAGCTCATTTTCCTCTTCAAGGCGCTTAGCCTCTTTACGGTTGCGCATAAGCAGAATGCCGCAGGCTGCAGCTGCGATCAAGCCGCCGCCAGCGAGAAGGAAAGGCCAGTTGGAGGTGAAAAAGCCACCGATATTGCTAATCATATCGGCAGCGCCATCAGCCCCAGCAGGCTTCGGAACAGCTTCATCACCAAGGTAGGTCAGAACGTAGGTAATGCTTTCGATTCCCTCATGGGTAATATCGCCAATATACTCTGCCGTAGTGATGTACCCAGTCGCAGCATTGTAGGATGCCTTGGAAGAATAGGTGGCAATAGCCTGATAGGACGATGGCATCAGGGTTTCACCCACAACATCCGTACCGGTGACCTGCCACTCTACATTTGCAAGATTCAATGTCCTTCCATCTTTTACAGTAGTGGCAGGGACATAGGACATATCGTTGCGGTCAAGTTGGCCGATGACCTTAGTTTCCGTCACGGTATAGCTCTTGGTGGTATACCCGGCGGCCTCAGTTACGATGCTGGTATGGTCCAGAGCAAGAGTGCCTTTGAAAACGCCATCGTCGTATTCGATGGTGGGCTCCAGATTTTCAAGAATCACGGACAGGTCTTTCTTGGCCGTTTCAACGGTGATGGTCTCCGTATGCTTCTTGGTTTCCTCTACCGGGTTTTCAGTTTTTACGATGTTAGCGAAGGTGTAGAGAAAACCCTCCAGTTCAAAAGGTTCCTCGATGAGAGTCGATGGGTCTTGGTCGGGCGGAATGGTGTAGGTCTTGATGGCCTGCTGGCTGCCATTTAAATTCTGAACCACAGTATCCGTGGGCACCTCCAAAGCAAAGGCATTTACGGACATGGCAAGAGTTAGCAGCACACAAAGTATAGCTTTTTTCATGGTTTGTTGGGGCCTCCTTCTCAATTTTTTCCTGCGGATTGGTTTTCCGCAGCGCTCGGGATGGTGCGGGGTGTTTGATTCACGATGCCTTTTCCTCCTCCTTGACTTTATATTCTACTGCGCGCTCTGGGTGCTCCCGCAGCGCGTCGAGTATTCTGATTGCCTGCTCCAGGGCCTGCATTGTGTCACGCTTCTGGCGTTTGATGAAGCCATGCAGAAGCAGAATATCCCCATTTGGGCAAAGACAAAAAATAATGCGGATCAGAATCTTACTCTTTACACGTAGTTCACACAGGTCCCGATACCGCTCCAGCGAGAAACGTTTAAAATGGGGTTCCTTTAATTCCGGCTTGTGCGATTGGGACAGGTGGTACAGCCGAATAATGATCTTCTCCCGCAGCCGCGGGTCAAGGCCGTCGATGAAATCAGGGACCGGCGCTGTTTTATCCGCAGGCTGGTAAATCAAAATTCCTTTCATGGTTAGGGCACCTCCTCTGAATCGCATAACCGTTCCAAGTGCTGGATATAATGGTCTGAAAATGCCCCGGCAAGGTCTGGGTTACCGCTGATCCACCAGATGGGATTGGGCAAGGCTTGTCCCAAAGCATCATACTGTAGACAAATCAGCAAAAACCTCTGCCTGGCGTCTGCCGTTTTGGCCGCAGAAAAAAGTTGTCCCAGATCATCTCTTACCATGGAATAATCCTGATAAAAGTCACACAGCTCATCGAAGAGCTGACCGGCATACACCTTGCTCAAAGCCTGTAGAGTTGTATTGTTCGTATGTCCCTCTGCATCAAACAAACCCATTCGACGCAGCCGTTCATCGGCGCCATCATCAAAGGGATTTTGTGTGCGCCGTTCTTTCCCTCTTTTCTTCATTTCTTTCATGTACGTCACCTTCCTAATGGCATAAAAAAGCCCGGCACCGCAAATGCGGTGCCAAGCCTCGTTATCAATATAATTTCATTTAAAGGCAAGAAGCCGTTCAACATTTTCCTGACGTCAGGAAAACGTTATTTATCGTGCTTTTCTTCATCCTCGACCACCTGAGCCGATGTCTCGATCATCTCCGCAACAACTGCATTCAACTGGGCAGCATTTTTCTCCGTAATGACCGGCTTGCCTGTGCGTTCTTCCAACGCCTTTCGTGCAACTCCGGCAACCTCGCCACCCTGACGAGCTACATCCATGCTGGCAGAAAAGCCCTCCGGCTTTGCCTCTCTGGAAATGTCCCGGGTAGATGCTTCGGCCAGCATGGTCAGCACCAACTCGGTATCGCTCATGTTGTCCCGTAGATTTTCCTTTTTTAAGCCCTTCAGATTTTTGTACTGCCGGGTACTCATGCCGGACCAGGTGCGCGTGATTTCATCGGTCAGGATAGCATATTCCTTTCCCTTTTCTACTCCACGCTTTTGCCACTCCTCGGTCAACTCATTACGGATACGGATAGATAGTAAGCGCTGATGTACCCAATCGGGGTCGTAGCCTTTCTTCAGATAAGTTTCCAAGGCACGGTCAATGGCCTGTTCCGGGTCGATGGTTTCTTCAATACGCTCTCGGCCGACCTGGGCCAGCCACGCCTTCATAGGCTCCGCCTTGCGGGAAGGAATAGATTGGATGATGCGCAAAAGCTGTTCTATGGTAGCAACATCTGTTTTGCGCTTTTTTCCGTCTGCCGCAGTCATCTTCAACTGCTTACAATTTGTAAGCAGTTGATCTGCACCTTCATCCTTGAGTCTTTTTTTCACAACAGCCCAGTATGTGCTGGCACCGCGCGAAGTAGTTTGATCTGTCAGTGCGCCCACCACATCTACCACTGAGAAATACCACTCTTCCTTTTCTTCATCCCAGGCCGTGCGGATAGGCTGATTTTCAAACAGCTGAATTTTGTCCTGTTCGCTCATAATAACCCTCTATTTCACTTGATGACACGACTTTCCTGATGTCGGAAAAGCCGAAACTTTCTTGTTTTGTTGTATTTATTATACTTTACCCAATCCTGTTCTGCAAGAACTCCAGAAACAGCTCTTCCAATTCAGCATCACTGCCGAGTTTTTCTAAGTATGGAGCAAATCGCTTTCTATCGAACTTGATTTCTTTGGGTGGGGCCATGCGGCGCCTGTCTTCGTTTGCCCGCGCTTCCCGCCATGCAGCATTCACCGCTTGTCGATCGGCACAGGGCGGAGGACATTTCTGCACGATATAGTTCACAGTGGCGATATTCAGCTGATACCCCTCAATGGTACACATATCTGTAAATGCCTGCTGGGAACTGGCATCGTACTCCGCAATCTTTTCAGCGCAGGACAACGGCAACAGCCTCGGTTGCTCCTCCAATAGCTCCTGAAGAGCTGGGATGAGCTGCGTCATTTTGATGGCCTTGCGGATTTCATACTCTGTAACACCAAAAAACTCTGCAACGATTTTGCGAGCATTGTACCTTTGGCGAATTTCGCCAAAGGTATCGGCTTCATCGTCCATCTCTAACTTCTGGCGAATTTCGCCAGAAGTTAGGATGTCAGTCCGAAGTCCCTGTTTTCGCTGGACATCTAAAAGTGCCTTGTACGCTTGCCCTCGCTCAATAATCGTTAGATCCTGTCGGCGCAGCAGATTGGTTGCAATAGCGATAGTTGTGGCCCGTTCATCGTCAGCCTCCACGATTTCGGCCTCAATCTCAGACCACCCGTTCAGCTTTCCGGCGTTTGTTCGGTTATGTCCAGCCAGAATCTCATACTCATCCCGGAGGGGGATTGCCCGAACAATGATCCGCTCAAGCTGCCCTTCTGCTGCCATATGTTCGGCAAGGGCCTCCAACTTGGAAGCGGGATACGGTTTGAAACCTATATCCGTAGTGAAAAAGGGGTGTAACTTGCTAATTGGCAGCTTGCAGATCGTTGTCTTTGCTGTTTCAGTTGGCGTATGGAAAAGTGTTTCATAAGCCTCGTTTCCAACCTCAAGTTCGGATGCCTGCTGCGTAGCAAGCATCCTGTTCTTGAGCATGACACTCATGCCGCCTTTACTCAAGCTGCAACACCTCCTGTGCCAAGTGCCGGTACGATGCCGCGGCCGGATTTTTCGGACGATACACAAGGATACTTTGCCCTGCCGCTGGGGCCTCCGCCAATTTTATGGAATACTCGATGGGATGGGGAAATACGTTGATTTTCGCACCGTACACATCAACAACACTTTCCCGTATGCTCTCACAAAGCTGTGGCTTGGACTGATACATGGTTATGAGAATACCAGCGATTTTCAGCGTTGGGTTAAATTTGGCTTGTACGGATCGAACCAATTCCAACACCTCCGGGATACCCTCGCTCGCCAGAAAATGTGCCTGCACCGGGATGATGCAGTAATCCGCTGCGGCAAGTGCGTTGACCGTAAGCAGTTCAAACTTCAAGCCGCAATCTATGATAATGTAATCATATCTGGGACGAAGCAGATTTGTAATTATAGCCATGACCTTTTCACAGGATCTATCCGACTCGCCAACTGCATTATACTGAGAAAGCTGCATAACCTGAAGCCGGGCCGCCGCATCTGCAACGCGCTTATTGCAGGGGATAAGATCCATGCCGGAGTCTGTTTTGATGATCGTTCGGTCAATCTGCATTTCCAAATCTTCCGGATAATCGACAGCCGCAAGCAGCAGATGGTTCAATGTCCGTTTTTGCTCGGCTGGGGTATATCCCAGAGAAGCGGTCAGACTGCCCTGGGGATCGTTGTCGATAAGAAGGACCTTCTTGCTTGCTGCGGACAAAGCCGCTCCCAAGTTAAGGGCCGAGGTTGTCTTTCCAACACCACCTTTTGAGTTGGTTATACTGATAATCCAGTGCCCACGCATATATGTTCCTCCACCAATTTCACATGTTCCCATGACTTATACTTCTTTTCATGAAACTCCCGACTTGTAATCGCTTGAATGACAGCTTTCTTTGGATACATTCGTCCCTTTTGCGTCTGTATGGCAGGCAATTTCCACTTCGCAATCCATACTGAAATAGTCTGTCTATTATATCCCAATAGTTCTGAAATACGTCGAATGGAAAGTAGGTCCGGCTGCTTCATCCAAGCAAAGGATATGGATTTTCGCAAGTTTGCTGCATCCCTGCGATTGTACTCAGAAAGAGGCCCCTCGCATCGAACTTTGTTTAGGTGGCTACTTTCTGCAGCAAGCTGTCGCTTGGTTTTATTCAATATATAACGATCCACATCTTCTTGCGCTATCCAGTATCGTCTTGTTTTTCTATGTGTATCTATGGCAGGAACTGTACCATTTTGCATCAATTCAACAGCTTTTCTCTTGCTGACGTGTGCCTGTTTGCAAAACTGTTCCTTGCTGATATAATCACCTTGAGGCTTCAGTCTATCCATAGTCAGACCCTCACCTTTAGTCGATATCGCTGATATTCCTCGCTGCGCAAAAAATCAATGATTGACTTTTTGGAAATCCAGTAATGGGGCTTCACAAAAACAGCCGTAACCTTTTTCTGACGAATTAGCTGTCTCGCAAAGCAATCACCGATTCCACCCAACATAACACGGAATGTTTCTGTATCGACCATGTCAGGGTATGGAGAAAAGATTTCCTCGTAATATGCTTTCGACTTCATGTTTTACGACCTCCTGTAAGATTGCCATTAGCAGGGGATCGTGCGGCTTATCATAGTTTGTTCTTCCTGTTATAGGACCCAAGAAGTTCTCTCCTGTTCTTTGGGAGTTCTCTCCTTGGTTCTCTCCGACAAGGAAATTTTGCATTTTGTTTTCTCTGCGCAATCGGGCTCGAAAGTGTACGAAACCCTGAGTTTTCAATGGTTTGCGGCTGCGCAACGCCGTGGAAAGCTGCGGACGGAAGAATAGGCCAAACGATTTAGGTTCTCGTGGAGTGATCCGTAAGGGTTCGAGTCCCTTATCCCCTACCAGTCCAAACAGCCCCCTCCGGCCCGTTGTTCCCGCCCATGCGGGGAGACCGCAGGCCGGACAGGGTTGTTTTCATTCGGGGCAGGGGAGATATAAGTGGGACAGGAGGGCGCAGAGATGAAAATTCAGGAATCCGGCGAGGACTATCTGGAGGCCATTCTGGTCCTCCAGGAGAAAAAGGGGCAGGTCCACGCCATCGACATCGCCCACCACCTGGAGTTTTCCAAACCCAGCGTCAGCCGGGCCATGAAGCTGCTGCGGGAGGACGGAGATGTGACAGTGTCTCCCCAGGGGACCATCGAGCTCACCGGCAAAGGCCGGGAGATCGCCGAGCGCATCTACGAGCGCCATCAGCTGCTCACCCGCTGGCTCACCACGCTGGGCGTCAGCGCCGCCCAGGCCGCAGAGGACGCCTGCCGCATCGAACATGACATCAGCGCGGAAACATTTGCCCGTTTAAAGGAGCATATTGGTTCCGTCGAAAAAAAATGAAAAAATCCGGGGAAACCGGTTGACAAACCAGAGGGCGTATGATAACATATCTCTTGCGCTGAACAGCGCGGCCAAGACGCACGAGTGGTGGAATTGGTAGACTCGCTGGCTTCAGGTGCCAGTGTTCGCAAGGACGTGTGGGTTCGAGTCCCACCTCGTGCACCAAGCAGAAAGACACGCTTTGGCGTGTCTTTCTTTTTACCCTCCGGTCGGTCTCCGGAATCCAGGAAAGGACGGCGGCAGCCATGCACAACGAGTTGACCCAGAAGGACATCGAGCTGATGAAGCAGGAGTTGGACGAGCGGCGCATCCGCCTGCGGCCCAAACTGCTGGAGGCGGTGAAGGAGGCCCGGGGATTCGGTGATCTGAGCGAAAACTTCGAGTACAAAGCCGCCAAGCAGGAGAAAAACCGCAACGAGAGCCGCATCCGCTACCTGGAGAACATGATCCGCACCGCCGTGGTGGTAAAGGAAGGGACCGGAGACGGCGTCTCCCTCTATGACAAGGTCACGGTACTCCTCCCCGACGACGATGAGGCCGAGACTTACCAGATCGTCACCACCATGCGCCAGGATGCCCTGCATGGCCTCATCAGCCGGGAGTCACCGGTGGGAAAGGCGCTTCTGGGCAGACGGGAGGGGGAGCGCGTCCACATCCAGGTGGACGCAAACTGCGGCTACGACATGGTCATCCAGAAGATCGAAAAGGGCCAGGACGACAGCGCTATCCCCCTCAACAGGTTTTGATCTTCTCTCTTTTCTCCCGCCGCATTTCATGCTATACTAGGCACAGTTTTCCGCACCCTGCGAAAGGAGGCCCTACACATGGCTGAACTTTTTCTTCCCGTCCTCTCCCATTTTGAAAACCAGAATCCCTGGTCGGCCAGCGCGGGCCGCCTGCGCTACCGCATTCTCCCCACCGTGGCCGCCGCGCCGGAGGAGAGCGTCCTCACCGCCGAGGTCTGGGAGGGACCCTGGGCCTATGAATTTTCCCAGGTGGAAGAGGTCAGGACCTTTCCCCTCTCCCAGGAGGGCCTGGATATGCTGCCGGAATGGCTGGAGCAGTGGCATGTGGCCGTGGAATCCCGTCCCCGCCGCACACTCGCCGAGGATATTGCCCGGCGGGATGCCTTTCTGGCCGCTCACGCCGACGGAGGCAAAGCATGACAGCCCCCGCCGCCAATTTCATCACTTTTCCGGACCGGTAACACCCCCGCGCTGCGGAGGTGTTACCGGTCCGTTCTTTTTACACCCGCTCCCCCATTTTGCAGGATTCTTCCCTTGACCTTTTCCCGAAAAAGTTGTATAATTTATACAAATTAAGGCAGTTGTTTTTTTAATTTTGTGTATATTTTATAATTTTCCATCTGTGGAAAATTATGTTTTGTAAATAATTACCAATCCTTTGGAGGCTTACTTATGAGAGAGAGCAGTCAGTCCCGCCTGCCGGAGCCGCTGGAACGTTTTCTGCAGGGAAAAGAGACCCATCTCCAGGACTTTCTGGGCAGTCATCCGGTGACCCAGGGCGGCAAGGAGGGCTGCGTCTTCCGGGTCTGGGCCC
This sequence comes from Candidatus Pseudoscillospira sp. SGI.172, assembly GCF_050313575.1. NCBI lineage: Bacteria > Bacillati > Bacillota > Clostridia > Candidatus Pseudoscillospira > Candidatus Pseudoscillospira sp. SGI.172. The sequence goes on from NZ_JBNPLQ010000013.1 coordinate 21,173, forward strand.
CCCACGCCGAAGCGGTCTGCCTGATGGGGGACTTCAACGGCTGGGAGGAAAACACCCTGCCCCTCGCCCCCATCGGCGGCGGGGTGTGGGAGGGCTTCGTGCCCGGCCTGGAACGCTATGCCACCTATAAATACGCCATCCACACCTCCGACGGCCGCATCCTGGCCAAGTCGGACCCCTTCGCCTTCCACGCCGAGACCCGGCCGGGCAACGCCTCCAAGGTCTATGACCCGGCGGGTTACGGCTGGGGCGACCGAAAGTGGCTGGAGTGGAGGGCCAAGCACCCGGTGTACACCTCTCCCCTGAACATCTACGAGCTCCATCTGGGCTCCTGGCGGCGCACAGGAGAGGGAGCGTTCCTCAGCTATCGGGACACCGCCCGGTATCTGGTGCCCTATCTGAAGGAGATGGGCTACACGCACGTGGAGTTCCTCCCCGTCATGGAGCACCCGCTGGACGCCTCCTGGGGCTATCAGTGCACCGGCTACTTCGCTCCCACCAGCCGCTTCGGCACCCCCCACGACCTCATGTACCTCATCGATCAGCTCCACCAGGCCGGGATCGGGGTCATCCTGGACTGGGTGCCCGCCCACTTCCCCCGGGACGGCTTCGGCCTCTACCAGTTCGACGGCCAGCCCTGCTACGAGTACGCCGACCCCCGGAAGGGGGAGCATGCCGAGTGGGGCACCATGGTGTTCGACTTCGGGAAAAACGAGGTCCGCTCCTTCCTCACCTCCTCCGCCCTCTTCTGGCTGGAGCAGTACCACGCCGACGGTCTGCGGGTGGACGCGGTGGCCTCCATGCTGTATCTGGATTATAACCGGAAAAACGGGCAGTGGGTCCCCAACATCCAAGGAGGCCGCGAAAACCTGGAGGCGGTGAGCTTCCTCCAGGAACTCAACACAGCGGTCTTTGCCGCCTGCCCCGACGCGCTGATGATCGCCGAGGAGTCCACCGCCTGGCCCCTGGTCACCGCCCCGGTCACCGACGGCGGGCTGGGCTTCAATCTCAAGTGGAACATGGGCTGGATGAACGACACCCAGCACTATATGAAGCTCGACCCCTACTTCCGGCAGTACAACCACAAGGACATCACGTTCTCCCTCATGTACGCCTTCTCGGAGAACTTCCTCCTCCCCCTCTCCCACGACGAGGTGGTCCACATGAAGGGCTCCCTTCTGAGGAAAATGCCCGGGGAGGACGCGCTGAAATTTGCCGGCGTGCGGAGCTTCTACACCTATATGCTCACCCATCCCGGCAAGAAGCTGATGATGATGGGCAGCGAGTTCGGCCAGTGGAACGAGTGGCATTACGAGCAGTCCCTGGACTGGCACCTGCTGGATCAGCAGGACGCCGACGGGGAACGCCACCGCCGGCTGAAGGCCTTCTTCCAGGCCGCCAACGCCCTCTACCTCCGCTCCCCTCAGCTCTGGGAGGAGGATTTCGACTGGAAGGGTTTCCAGTGGCTGTGCCCCGACGACGCCAACGGCAACACTGTGGCCTTCCTCCGCCGGGACAAAAAGGGCGGATTTTTGGCGGTGCTGTGCAATTTTTCCCCCGTGTCCCATCCCGGCTACCGGCTGGGTGTGCCGGTGGCCGGGAAATACGCCGTGGTCCTCAACTCCGACGACCCCGCCTTCGGCGGCGGCGGTGGCGGGGACAAAGGCCTCATCTCCACCGAGAAGATCCCCTGCCACGGGCAGGAGCAGTCCATTACGGTGGATCTGCCCGCCATGAGCGCGGTGGTCTACCGCTGCGCCCGGAAAAATCCGGTTCGAAAATCCAAGGCAGCCAAGCACAGACAGGCCTGATTCCATTGCTTCCATCAACAATGAGGTGATATCATGAAAAAGGAATGTGTAGCCATGCTCCTGGCAGGCGGCCAGGGCAGCCGGCTGATGGCGCTGACCCGGAAGGTCGCCAAACCGGCCGTCCCCTTCGGGGGGAAGTACCGCATCATCGACTTTCCCCTGTCCAACTGTGTCAACTCCGGCATCGACACAGTGGGCGTTCTCACCCAGTATCAGCCCCTGGAGCTGAACGCGTACATCGGCAACGGCCAGCCCTGGGATCTGGACCGCTCCGACGGGGGCGTCCACATCCTGCCTCCCTATGTCCAGGAGGGGGACAAGGGCACCTGGTACAAGGGCACCGCCAACGCCATCTACCAGAACCTCAGCTTTCTGGAGCAGTACGATCCGGAATATGTGCTGATCCTCTCGGGCGACCACATCTATAAGATGGACTACTCCGAGATGCTCCTTCACCACAGGCAGACCAAGGCAGCCTGCACCATCTCCGTCATGGAAGTTCCCATGGCTGAGGCATCCCGCTTCGGCATCATGAATGTGGACGAGAACGACCGCATCTACGAGTTCGAGGAGAAGCCCAAAAAGCCCAGGAGCAACCTGGCCTCCATGGGCATCTATATCTTCACCTGGTCCAAGCTCCGCGAGTACCTCATTGCCGATGAAGCCGACGAAAAAAGCGCCAACGACTTCGGCAAGAACATCATCCCCGCCATGCTGGACGCCGGAGAAACCATGAGCGCCTACCGCTTCTCCGGCTACTGGAAGGACGTGGGCACCATCGACTCTCTCTGGGACGCCAACATGGATATGCTCTCGGCCGACGGGGGCTTCAATCTCTACGACCCGGACTGGCCCATCTACGCCCGGGCCGCCGCCCAGCCGCCCCACTTTACCGGAGCGAACGCCGAGATCACCCACTCCATCGTCACCAGCGGCTGCGGCATCTACGGCAAGGTGGAAAACTCCGTCCTCTTCCACTCGGTCACCGTGGAGGAGGGGGCCCAGGTCCGCTACTCCATTCTCATGCCGGGCACCGTGGTCAAGGCAGGCGCCGTGGTGGAGTACACCATCGTGGCCGAGCGCGGCTCCATCGGCGCGGGGGCCCATGTGGGCTCCGCCCCCACCGGGGGCGAGGACTGGGGCATCACCGTAGTGGCACAGGAAGTCCGGGTGGGCAGCGGGTCATTGGTCCCCGCCAAGGCCATGGTCACCCGGAACGTCAAGGGGGTGAAGATATGAACGATCTGCACGGCATCATTTTCGCCTACCGCCAGAATCCCGATCTCCGGGAGCTGGCCCAGCGGCGCAACACCTGCTCCATCCCCTACGGCGGCCGCTACCGTCTCGTGGACTTCGCCCTGTCCAACCTGGTGAACGCCGGGGTGAGCGATGTGGGGCTCATCGTACATACCTCCTACCAGTCTTTGCTGGATCACGTGGGTTCAGGCAAGGACTGGGATCTCTCCCGCAAGCACGGCGGCCTGCGCATCCTGCCCCCCTTCGGCTTTTCCGGCATGCACCAGAGCGGCCACTACCGGGGCCGGATGGATGCTTTGGCCGGGGTATACTCCTATCTCCAGAACATCCGGCAGGACCATGTGGTGCTCACCAGCGGCGATCTGGCCGCCAATCTGCCCATCGCCGAGGCCTTTGAGCAGCACCTTCAGAGCGGCGCGGACATCACCGCTCTCTGCACGCCGGTCAGTCAGGCCGACCCCCGTATGACCAACTACTTCACTCTGGACAGCGGCGGAGCGGTGACCGACATTCTGGTCAGTCCCCCCGTCCCCAAGGGTGACGCCTCTCTGGAGACCTACATTCTCTCCAAGGCCCTCCTCCTCAATTTAGTGGATCGGTGCGCCGCCCATGACATTCCCTCCTTCAGCCAGGGGGTGCTCCTGGCCGCCCGGGGCCGCCTGAAGCTCCGGGGCTACCGCTTCGACGGCTACGCCGCCCGCATCCAGTCGGTGGCGGACTACTTTCAGCGGAGCATGGAGCTGTTGGACCCCCAGGTCCGCGCCTCTCTCTTCCGCCCCGACCGGCCCATCAAGACCAAGGATCAGTCCAATCCCTCCACCTACTACGGACCCGAGGCCCGCTCGGCCAATTCCCTCATCTCCGACGGCTGCATCATCGAGGGCACCGTGGTCAACTCCATTCTCTCCCGGGGCGTCCGGGTGGAGAAGGGGGCCCGGGTGGAAAACTGTATCCTCATGCAGCGCACCTCCATCCAGTCCGACGCCGTGCTCCGCTACGCCATCACGGATAAAAACGTGCGGGTCTGCCCGGGCCGGATGCTGATGGGCCATGGCACCTATCCTTTGGTCATCGCCAAAAACGAGATCGTGTGATCCATCCCGCTCGGACGGGCAAGGAGGCCCCTCCCCCACTCAAGAAAGGAGTTGCTCTATGAACATTTTCTTTGCCGCCTCCGAGGTAGCGCCCTTCATCAAGACCGGCGGACTGGCCGATGTGGCCGGTTCTCTCCCCCAGGCCCTGGCCCGGCAGGGCCACGACGTGCGGGTCATTCTTCCCCTCTATGAGGGGATCGGCGAGGACTGGCGCAGCCAGATGACCTATCTCCAGTGCTTTCACATCCATCTGGCCTGGCGGACCCCCTACTGCGGGATATTTGAACTGAAAAAAGACGGCGTCACATATTATTTTGTGGACAACGAATACTACTTTAAGCGCCGGGACATCTACGGCCACTACGACGACGCCGAGCGCTTCGCCTTCTTCTGCCGGGCCGTGATCGAGTCCCCCGGCCACCTGGGCTTTTGTCCGGACGTGATCCACTGCAACGACTGGCAGACCGCGCTGGTGCCCATCTATCTGCTGGAAGAGCGGGGAAACGTGCCCGAGCTGGCCAACGCCAAAAGCGTGTTCACCATCCACAACATCGAGTATCAGGGCCGCTACGGCCGGGAGTTGCTCACCGACCTGTTCGGTCTGGCCGACGGGTACTTCCATGAGCACATGCTCTCCTACTACGGGGATGTGAATCTCATGAAGGGGGCCATCTACGCCGCCGACTACGTCACCACCGTCTCCCCCACCTACGCTGCCGAGCTGCGCTATTCCTTCTACGCCCACGGTCTGGAGGGGGTCATCGCCGACAACGCCCACAAGCTGCGGGGCATCCTCAACGGCATTGACACCGTCCGCTACGACCCCTGGCACGACAAGGGCCTGACCAAGCTCTACAACGACCGGCAGCTCCAGGGCAAAAAGGCCTGCAAGGCCGCCCTTCAGAGGATGGCCGGGCTGCGGGAGGCCCCCCATGTGCCCGTGGTGGCCTGCGTGTCCCGTCTGGTGCAGCACAAGGGCTTCGATCTGGTGGTGGACGCCCTGCACAGCATCATGGACATGGACGTGCAGATGGTGGTGCTGGGCACCGGGAGCTGGAACTACGAAGAGGCCTTCCGCAATGCGGCCAAACAGTACCCCGGCCGGTTCTCCGCCCAGATCATGTACTCCGACGCCTTCTCCACCGCCATCTACGGCGGTGCCGATCTGTTCCTCATGCCCTCCGTGGCCGAGCCCTGCGGGCTCTCCCAGATGATCGCCATGCGCTACGGCACGCTGCCGGTGGTGCGGGAGACCGGCGGGCTGAAGGACTCTGTCATCCCGTGGAACGCCGGGACGGGAGAGGGCACCGGCTTCACCTTCGCCAACATCGACAAAAACGACCTTCTGTGCGTGCTCCACCAGGCCGTCACGCTCTATCACGACGACCCAAAGGCCTGGCAGACGCTCCAGAAAAACGCCATGACCGCCGACTTCTCCTGGGACCGTTCCGCCGGAGATTACCGGGAGATCTACGGCTGGATCACGGGAAAATAGACAGCGGGAAAACGACGGCACCGGGGGAGACGGAGCGTGACCGCTCCGTCTCCCCCGGTTGATTCTCCCCAGGCATACATGATTGACAACCCAAAGACAATATGATATAGTGACGCCGTAATTGGAACTGGAAACGTTTCCAAGAAATCGACACATGCGGAATGGAGTGAACCCCATGGAACAATATACCAAGAAACAACTGATGGAACGCATCATCGGCAAGCTGCGCCGCAACTTCGGCCGGGACGTGGATGAGGCCACTTCCCAGCAGATGTTTCAGGCCTGTGCCCTGGTGATCCGGGACATTATTTCGGAGCGTCAGCTCAAGACCGCCGATCAGGTCCGGGATCAACATGAGCGGCAGGTCCACTACCTGTCCATGGAGTTCCTCATGGGCCGGTCCCTGCGGAAAAACGCCTACAATCTGGGGATGACCGACGCCCTGACCCAGGCCATTGAGGCTCTGGGCTTCTCCGCCGCCGACCTCTTTGAGGAGGAACCGGACGCCGGACTGGGCAACGGCGGCCTGGGCCGGCTGGCCGCCTGCTATCTGGATGCCGCCACCACTCTGGACATCCCCATCACCGGCTATACCATCTGCTACGAGCTGGGCATCTTCAAGCAGAAGATCGTGGACGGCCAGCAGATCGAGCTGCCGGACAACTGGCTGGACAAGGGGGGCGCCTGGCTCATCACCAAGATGGATGAAACCGAGGAGGTCCGCTTCGGCGGCACAGTGAAGGACGTGTGGTACCCGGACGGCACCCACGGGGTGGAGCACTCCGGCTACACCACCGTGCTGGCCGTGCCCCGGGACATGCAGATCGCCGGCTTCCGCACCGACACCGGCAACGTCCTCCGCCTTTGGGACGCCAAGAGCCCCAATCCCGTGGACATGTCCCTCTACTCCACCGGCCAGTACCTCAAGGCGGTGGAGCAGCAGGCCAACGCAGAGGTCATCGCCAAGGTCCTCTACCCCGAGGACAATCACCGGGAGGGCAAGTCCCTGCGCCTCCGGCAGCAGTACTTCTTCGTCTCGGCCACCGTGCAGTCCATCTGCCGCAAGCACAAGGCCGAGTACGGCACTCTGCGGAATTTCCACGAAAAACACGTTCTCCAGATCAACGACACCCACCCCACTCTGGCCATCCCGGAGCTGATGCGCATCCTGCTGGACCAGGAGGGGTACAGCTGGGAGGACGCCTGGTTCATCGTCAGCCGCAGCATCTGCTACACCAACCACACCGTCCTGGCCGAGGCGCTGGAGCGCTGGCCCCAGGATCTGATGCAGGAGCTGCTGCCCCGGATCTGGCAGATCATCGTGGAGATCTCCAACCGCTATCAGGCCGAACTCACCCAGTATTTCCACGGCGACCAGTCCAAGCTGGAGCAGATGGCCATCATCTGGGGCCACGAGGTCCGCATGGCCAACCTCTGCGTCTGCGCCTGTTCCGCCGTCAACGGCGTCTCCGCCCTCCACACCGGCATTCTGAAGGCCGACGTGTTCAGGGACGCCTATCAGCGCCAGCCGGAGAAGTTCCAAAACGTCACCAACGGCGTGGATCACCGCCGCTGGCTCTCCGAGGTCAACCCCAGCCTGGACGCCCTCATCCGGGACTGCTGCGGGGGGGACGACTACCTCCTCCACCCCGACGCCCTCACCGGGCTGGAGAAATACGCCGACGACAAGGCCGTGCTGGAGCGGCTTGGGGCGATCAAGCGGGAGAACAAGCTGCGCTTCGCCTCCTGGGTCCAGCGGGAGAGCGGCGTGAAGCTCAACACCGACGCCATGTTCGACGTGCAGGTCAAGCGTCTGCACGAGTATAAGCGCCAGCTCCTGAACGCCATGCATATCATCTACCTGCGGCAGCAGCTCCACGCCAATCCCAACTTCGAGCTGACCCCCCGGGTCTACCTCTTCGGGGCCAAGGCGGCCCCCGGCTACGCCGTGGCCAAGGAAATCATCCACCTCATCAACTCCCTGGCCGCCACCGTCAACGCCGATCCCCTGTGCAGGGATAAGCTCCAGGTGGTGTTCCTGGAAAACTACCGGGTGTCCATGGCGGAGGCCCTCATCCCCGCCAGCGAGCTCTCCGAGCAGATCTCCACCGCAGGCAAGGAGGCCAGCGGCACCAGCAACATGAAGTTCATGATGAACGGCGCCCTCACCATCGGCACCCTGGACGGGGCCAATGTGGAGATGCACCAGCGGGTGGGCAGCGAGAACTTCTTCCTCTTCGGCCTCAAGGCCGAGGAGGTCAGCGAGATGCGCCGCCGGGGCTACAGGTCGTATGAATACTATATGCAGAACCCCGCCCTCAAGGCGGTGGTGGATCAGCTCACCGTGGGCTTTGACGACGGGGTCAGCTATGCGGACCTCGCCAAGCGGCTCCTCTTCGGAAACGGCTGTCCCCCCGATGAGTATTTCCTGCTGGCCGACTTCGAGAGCTACCGCTCCGCCCAGCAGCTGGCGGGCCGGACCTATCTGGATCAGGAGAAGTGGAGCCGGATGTCCCTTATGAACATCGCCCGCTCGGGCATCTTCGCCGCCGACCGCTCCATCCGGGACTACGCCGACAACATCTGGCACGTGCCTCACCGCTGAATGTAATTTCCCCCGCAAAAAGCCGCCGCCTCTCGTTGAGAGGCGGCGGCTTTGCTTTTTCTCACACTTCCATGATGACAGGCAGGATCATGGGGTTGCGCTTGGTCTTTTTGAACAGATAGTTGGACAGATCGTTCTTGATGTCTCCCTTGACGGCCGACCAGTCCCGGCCGTTGGCGCGCCGGCTCTTCTCCATGGACTCCACAACCACCGTCTTGAGCTCTTCCATGAGCCCCTCGGACTCCTTGACATACACAAAGCCCCGGGTGATGATGTCCGGTCCGGAAACCAGACCGCCATCCTGCACGGAGACAGAGGCCACCACCACGATCATGCCGTCCTGGGCCAGGTGCTTCCGGTCCCGGAGCACCACGGCCCCCACGTCGCCCACGCCGTAGCCGTCCACGAACACCCGCCCGGCGGGCACGGTGCCGTTCAGACGGATGGAGTCGGGGCTGACCTCAATGACCTTGCCGATGTCGGCGATGACGATATTCCCGGGATCCATCCCCATGTCCTGGGCCAGCTTGGCGTGGACCTTCAGGTGGCGCTGCTCTCCGTGGACGGGGATAAAAAACTTGGGGTTGACCAGGGCGTGGATGATCTTCAGCTCGTCTTGGCAGGCGTGGCCGGAGACATGGAGCTGCCCGGCCCGCTCGTCGACCACCTCGGCCCCCTTGCGGTAGAGCTCGTTGACCACGTTTCCAATGGCGTTTTCGTTGCCCGGAATGGCAGAGGCGGAAAAGATGATGCGGTCCCCCGCCTGGATCTCCACCTGGCGGTGCGTATTGAAGGCCATCCGGGTCATGGCGGAGAGCGTCTCCCCCTGACTGCCGGTGGTGACGATGCACACCTTGTTCTTGGGCAGGCCCTTGACCTGGCTGATGTCCACCATCGTCCCGTCTGGAATATTCATATACCCCAGCTCAGTGGAGACCTTGATGGCATTCTCCATGCTACGGCCGGTGATGGCCACCTTCCGGCCGTACCGGGCCGCCACCGAGACGATCTGCTGGATACGGTCCACATTGGAGGCAAAGGTGGCCACGATGATGCGGTCCTCACAGCCCCGGAACAGCGCCTCAAAGGAGGCGCCCACGCTCCGCTCCGACTTGGTGAAGCCGGGACGCTCCACGTTGGTGGAGTCACACAGAAGGGCCAGAACTCCCTCCTTGCCCAGCTGTCCCAGCCGGGCAAGGTCGATCATGCCGCCCTGAACGGGGGTGGGATCGATTTTAAAGTCGCCGGTCTGAACGCACACACCCACCGGACAGGTGATGGCAAAGGCCACCGCGTCAGCGATAGAGTGGTTGACGTGGATGAACTCCACCGTGAATTTGCCCGCCTTCACCGTCTCCCCCGCCTCGCAGGTGATGAGCTTGGTCTTGCCCAGCAGGCGGTGCTCCTCCAGCTTCAGCCGGATGAGTCCGGCGGACATACGGGTGGCGTACACCGGCACGTTGAGCTCCCGCAGGAGATAGGGCAGCGAGCCGATGTGGTCCTCGTGTCCGTGGGTGATGAAGATGCCGCGAATGCGGTTTTTATTCTTCAGCAGGTAGGTGAAGTCGGGAATGACCACGTCGATGCCGTACATGTCGTCATCGGGAAATCCCATGCCCGAGTCCACCACCACCAGGTCCCCGCCGTACTCATAGACGGTCATGTTCTTGCCGATCTCGTTGAGTCCGCCCAGAGGAATAATTTTTAATTTTTCTGCCATGTGTTAATACTACACTCCTTTTTTCATACAGGTTTGGTTGAATGGTATGTAGGACAAAGGAGCATGCCAAAATCAGGCCAGGGGGCCGCCCTCTGTCCTGAGCGGCCCTGTATCGCCGATCAGTTGGAGCGGTCCCCTCGCCGGGACTCCCATGTCCGATTTGCCTTATCTCAAAGCGCCTGGGGCGCATAAAGCCGATCCGGCGGAGCGGGCGGAAAGAAGGCTCCCCAGGTGCCGCTCACGCATGCAGATACTGATAGATGGTATATTATATCACCTTTTTCAGGGAAAGTATACCATCATTTTTCTTCTTTTTCATCCATCCGGCGGATGCGCTCCTGATAGAAGCTGCAAAGCTCCTCCGCCGTCTCTGCGTCTGCGGCCTCGGCGATCACACGCAGGGCGGAGCGGCGGGACAGGGGGGCCAGATAGACCCAGCCGCTCCCAGCCCGGGCCCGGACCCCCTCCCCCTGGGGGCGGGCCGCCGGGTCGGCGCTGAGCAGCCGGTCCATCACCCGGCCCCGGCCGGAGCGGAGGGGGATCTCCCGCCGCACCGTGGCAAACCGGGGGGCCGACCGGTCCAGTTCGGCCAGGGTCTCCCCCGTCAGCCCCATTCGGGCACAGATGCGGCAGGCGGCAAAGGCCGCATCCCAGAGCCAGGGCAGCGTTTTCCAGACTGTCTCCGCCTCCTCGCCGTCCCGGCCCAGGCGGAGCAGCCTGCCGCCGTAACTCTCCGCCACCCGCTCGGCGGCGGCGGGGGCCCAGGCAGGCAGAGCGGCCCGGCCGCCGCCGTCGGCAAACTCCACCAGCGTCAGCAGCACCAGGAGCCGCTCCGGGGCCACCGCATGCCCCTCCTCGTCCCAGGCGCTGAGCCGAAAGCCGCCCAGATCGGCGGAAAAAGTGGCATGGCCCCTTCCTTCCCCCCGGCTCACCCGGCAGCCAAGGCTGGTGAGCGCCGAGGCCAGCGCATCGTTGGGCCCCTTTCCCGGAAGCACCTGCACCGTCAAGGGACGCAGAGGCATAGCCGACAGGCGGCAGAGCCGGGCGGCCTCCTCGGCATAGCCGGAGCGGGTGCCGGTGACCGTCTCAAAGGCCCCTACCCGTCCGGCGGGGACACGGCTGCCCTCCCCCCGGAGCAGAGCGCCCTCGATCTTCCGGCGCTCCCCCCGGCCCAGAGGCAGGCCGTCGGGACCGAAGAGGCGCAGCTCCGCCCCGCTGCCGTCCTGCTGGACAAACAGAGTGGTGGGTGTGCCTTGATAGCGGCCCAGCCAGGCGGCGGCCGCCGCGCAGGAGGCATCGCTGGTCAGAGCGGTGCTCCCCGCCGCCGCCGCGCCGCAGGCCGCCGCCCGGGCCAGCATCTCGGCCCCCGCGCCGCCGGACCAGGCCAGGCCCATGGCCCCTCGCTCACCCAGGATGGTACCCAGGGCCATCATCGTCTCGGGGGTCAGCTCCTCCCCCAGAGTGCCCCGGAACGTCCCGCCGTCGGAGAATTTCAGGGGGACGCTCTCTCCGGCGGTGACCAGGGAGGCGGTGATCTTGCCTCCCTCGGGCACGCTTCGGCCGGGCCAGAGCTTCACGCCGGGGGCCACAATGGCCTCAGCCCCCACCCGGGCCCCCTCGCCCAGCACCGCGCCCGCACCCACGATCGCCCGGCGATGGACAGCGGCTCCCTTGCAGAGGATGGCTCCGCTGACCTCGGCCCCCTCGCCCACCGACGCGCCCAGCAGCACCGAGCGCTCCACCACCGCCCCGGTCTCCACGGTGGAGCCGTCTCCCAGCACCGCGCAGGGGCCGATGATACAGCCGGGAGCCAGGGAGACCCGGCGGCCCAGCCAGCAGGGCGGGCGCAGCTCCACCCCCGCCGGGGCGGGGCGCAGCCCGTCCCCCAGATCCAGCGCCACCTTCCCCGTCAGGGCGTCGGCGGCGCTCTCCAGATAGGCCCGGCAGTCTCCCATGTCCTGCCAGTAGCCCTCCACCTCCCAGCCGTAGAGGTCCTCCCCCCTGGCCAGGAGAGCGGGAAAGAGATCCTTGCCGAAGTCGTACGGCACTCCTTCGGGCACCTGATCCATGGCCCGGCGAGTGAGAACATAGATCCCGGTGTTGACCAGCTCCGTATCCACCTGGCTCCAGCCGGGCTTTTCCACAAAGCCCAGCACCCGGCCGGAGTCGTCCACCCGGACCAGGCCGTACTCCAGCGGCTCCGCCCGCCGGCAGAGGGCCAGAGAGGCCGCCGAGCGCCGGCTTTGGTGGAGAGCCGCCAGCGCGGAGAGGTCCAGGTCGCACACCGCATCCCCGCTGACCACAAGGAAATCCTCCTCCCCCAAAAAGCCCATGCACTTTTTGACGCCCCCCGCCGTGCCCAGGGGCTCGTCCTCCACAAAGTAGGTCAGTTTGACTCCGCAGTCAGAGCCGTCCCCAAAGTAGTCGGTGACGGCAGCGGGAAGGTAGCGGAGGGTCACGGCGATCTCCCGGACCCCGTGGCGGCGGAGAAGATCCAGGATGTGCCCCAGCACCGGCTTGCCCAGAAGCGGCGTCATGGGCTTGGGCCGGCCCAGAGTGAGGGGGCGCAGACGGCTGCCTTCGCCCCCCGCCAAAATCACTGCTTTCATTCGGGGAACACCACCTTTTTTAGGATGTCCCTTAGTATGGCTGTCCTGCACAAAAATACCCGGCTTTACTTTTTCGGTAAAGTCGGGTAAACTGAAAAAAACACTTGCCGGAACAGAGGAGCGCAACGGATGAACATTCAGATTTTCGGAAAATCAAAGTGCTTTGACACCAAAAAAGCTGAACGCTATTTTAAGGAGCGGGGGATCAAATTCCAGGCTGTGGATCTGCTCCGCTTCGGCATGAGCCGGGGCGAGCTCACCAGCGTGGCCAAAGCCGTGGGGCTGGAGACACTGGTGGACTGGAAAAATGCAGACTCCGCCCTTTTGAAATATCTGGCCTACGATACGGACAAACTGGAAAAGCTGCTGGAGGATCCCCGGCTCATCCGGACCCCCGTGGTCCGCAACGGCAGGCAGGCCACCGTGGGCTACCAGCCGGAGATCTGGAAGAGCTGGGAGTAATGGGCCCTCTCACGTTTCCCCCAGCGCGGCGCGCAGCAGGCCCCGCCACTCCTCCACCGCCCAGTCCGGCCCGGTGAGGGACACCCCGGAGCCAAGGCCGAAAAGCCAGCCGTAAAACTGAGGAGAGACCGCCGCCTCCACGGTCAGGACAAAGTGTTCGGGACCGTCAGGGATGAACATCACGTCCTGCCCAAACCGGTCCAGCATCACGTTGACCAGCCGGTTTTCGCACCGCAGCCGCACCTTCCCCTCCCGGCCGGAGAACATGTGGAAGTGCCGCTGCCCGTACTCGGCCAGGTCGAACCTTCGGCAGCTCTCGTCCCCCGCCCGGGGCAGGCAGGTGACGGCCAGAGAGGCGGTCTTGTCCACCCGGTAGTGGCGCAGCTCCCCCACGGCGTGGTCCCAGCCCACCAGGTAGTAGTTTTCGTCGCTCCAGATGAGGCCGTAGGGGGAGACGGTGTACCGCTTCCCTTCCCGGCGAAAGACCTTCTCCTTTTTTACGTTGTAGTCAAAATACTGGAAGGTCACCGCCCGCCCCGCGGCGATGGCGGTGTGGAGCTTGTCGATGGCGTAGTAGACCCCCTCGTTCTCCGTCTTGACCCGCCGGTCCACATAGACCTGCCGCTGGAGCTGGCGGGCCTGCCCGACGCTGGTGAGCCCCTCCAGCTTGCGGATCAGGGCGTCGCTCTTTTTGCGGCTGATGAACCGGGAGGACTGCACCGCGTCCACCAGCAGCTTCAGCTCGGGCAGCTCAAAATCCCGCTGCCCCAGAAACCAGCCCCCGTTCTTCCCCTTCCGGAACTGCACGTCCATCCCCCACTCCCGCAGGGTCTCCATATCCCGGTAGATACTCTTGCGCTCGGCAGAGATCCCCCGGCGCTCCAGAGAAGTGAGGAATTCCTCCGTGGAGATGGGCCGCTCCTCGTCCCCCCGCTCCAGGAGCAGTTGGCGGACCGCCAGGAGCTTGACCTTTTGACCGCTCTGTCTTGCCATGTCTTTCCCTCCCTTTCCGCTTTGAGTTTACCAAATTATAAGTACCATAAACGGTACTAAAAATATATCACAGGTTTTTTGCCTCCGCAAGGGCGCCTGGTCCTATTTTTCATTCCCAATCATATTTGCATCTTTATACGCTCTCTCCTGCATTTTACTTTACAAACCCCAGGGAACGTGATAGAATCGTTACATCATCTTGCTAAAGTATCTGCCGTCTGGAGGCGTTTTTATTGATCATCCGTGACATTCAGGTGGGGGAGATCACACTGCCGCTGACTCACCCCTTCAAAACCGCGCTGCGCACTGTGGAGCACGTCAACGACGTGGTGGTCCGGGTCATCGGGGACGACGGACGGACAGGTTACGGCGAGGCGCCTCCCACCGCAGTCATCACTGGAGAGACAAAGGCCTCGGTGGCCTCGGCGGTGAAGGACTTCATCGCCCCCGCCCTCATCGGCATGGATCTGATGGATCTGGACGCCGTCATGGCCTGTCTCCAGCGCTCCATGGTCCACAACACCTCCGCCAAGGCCGCCGTGGACATGGCTCTGCTGGATCTGTGGGGAAAAACGCTGAACGCGCCCCTGTGGCGGCTGCTGGGCGGAGCCAGGCGGAGCTTTGAAACAGATCTCACCATTTCCGTCAATCCGGTGGAAGAAATGGTCCGGGACAGCCTGGAAGCCGTGGAGCGCGGCTTTTCCATTTTGAAGATCAAGGTGGGCAAGGATGGCAAACAGGATGTGGCGCGCCTGATGGCCATTCGAAAGGCCGTGGGAGCGAACGTCAAAATCCGGGTGGACGCCAACCAGGGCTGGACGCCCCGGGAGTCCGTGTCCATCATCTCCGCGCTGGAGGACGCCGGTCTGGAAGCCGAACTCATCGAGCAGCCGGTGTCCGCTGCCGACTTTGAGGGGATGAAATACGTCACCGCCCATGTGAACACCCCCATTCTGGCCGACGAGTCGGTCTTTTCCCCCGCCGATGCCGCCCGGGTCATTCAGGAGCGGGCAGCAGACCTGCTCAACATCAAGCTCATGAAAACCGGAGGCATCTGGCCCGCCCTCCGCATCTGTGCTCTGGCCGAGACCTTCGGGGTGGAGTGCATGATCGGCTGTATGCTAGAGAGCAGGCTGTCGGTCTCGGCCGCCGCCCATCTGTGTGCGGCCAGAGGAGTCATCACCCGGGCCGATCTGGACGGCCCGTCCCTGTGCTCGGAGGACCCCTTCACCGGCGGACCGATCTTTGACGCAGCCTCCGTCACCCTCACCGACGCCCCCGGCATCGGCGTGGAGGACATCCCCTGCTCCGTCTGGCACTGAGTCCGGGCATAACCTTTCCCCCGATCATCTCCGCCCCTCTTGCAGGCGGTCTTGATAGCTGTCGCGCAAGGGGGCGCGTCAGTCTCCATTCTGAAAAAGGAAAGAAGGACCTGTCTATGAAACATGGAAATCGGCTCATCGCCCTGTCCCTGTCCGCGGCCCTCGCCCTGGGACTGACCGCCTGCGGCGGAGGCGGGGACTCCGGCTCCGGCTCCGGCCCCGCCTCGGAGGAAGCGGTCTTCCGGCAGCTGTACAGCCAGGAGGTCACCACCTTCAACTATCTGTACACCGGCAATCAAAACGACTTTCAAATGTCTGCCAACTGCGTGGACTGCCTGGTGGAGTACGACAACTACGGTGTCATGATCCCCTCCCTGGCCGAGAGCTGGGAGCCCAACGCAGACAACACCGAGTGGACCTTCCACATCCGCAAGGGTGTAAAGTGGGTGGACTACACCGGCAAAGAGGTGGCGGAGGTCACCGCCAACGACTGGGTCACCGCCGCCCAGTGGGTCAACAACGCCAAGAATGAGGCCAGCAACCAGTACATGTACAACGGCATCGTGAAAAATGCTGAGGCTTACTATGACTACACCGCCTATCTGGTGGAGCTGGAGAGCGCCTCCGACGGCACCGACGCAAACGGCAGCCCCGCCAAGCTCAACGCCGACGGCGAGGTCATCAAGCCGGTGGACGAGGTGAAATTTGAGGACGTGGGCGTCAAGGCCGCCGACGACTACACCCTGGTCTACACCATGGAGTCTCCCTGCTCCTACTTCCCCTCCGTCCTCAGCTACGACAGCTATATGCCCGTCTACGCCCCCTTTCTGGAGGAAAAGGGCGCCGACTTCGGCGCCGCCACCGGCCCCGACACCATTCTCTACAACGGCGCCTTCCTCATGGCCGAGTTCGAGCCCCAGGATCACCGCACCCTGGTCAAGAACCCCACCTACTGGGACAAGGACAACGTCTTTATCGATAAGATGGAGTGGCGCTACAACAACACCGCCAACACCCTGGGGCCCGAGCAGTTCGTCCGGGGCGAGGTGGACTACGCCCAGTTGGACGCCTCCCTGCTCACCTCCTGGCTTCAGGACGACGCCAAGTATGAGATGGTGGCCCCCAGCCGTCCCAGCGTGGCCTACTCCTACTTCTACGCCTTCAACTTCGAGCCCCGGTTCGATGCCTCTCTGGAACCCGACAACTGGACTCTGGCCGTCAACAATGAGAACTTCCGCCAGTCCGTTCTCCATGCGCTGGACCGGGTGAACGCCCTCTCCGTGCAGGATCCCCAGAATCCGGAGAGCCTGGTGAACAATACCGTCACCCCGGCCACCTTTGCCAGTGCCGAGGGGCTGGACTACACCCAGTATCCCGCTCTGAAGGCCATCAGCGGGAGGGACAGCTTTGACGTGTCTGCCGCCCAGGACTATAAGGCCAGGGCCATGACCGAACTCACCGCCGCCGGCGCCACCTTCCCGGTAAAGGTCTACATGCGCTACAACCCCGGCACCTCCAACTGGGATAAGGAGTGCCAGATGGTTGAGCAGCAGCTGGAAGGCACTCTGGGCAAGGACTATATCGACATCATCGTGGAGGCCGGTCCTTCCACCAATTTCCTCTCCACGGTCCGCCGCACCGGCGACTTCGCCCTCATGAAGTGCAACTGGGGCGCCGACTACGCCGATCCCCAGACCTGGACCGATCCATTCCTGCGCAACAACTCCTATAACTTCATGAATCAGGATGCCGGGCGCTCCATCGCCGACCTCTCCTGCGACCACAAGAGTCCGGAGACCCAGGCGCTGGTGGAGCAGTACTACACCCTGGTGGACACCGCCAAGGCCATCACCGACGATGAAGCCGCCCGATACACCGCCTTTGCCGAGGCCGAGGCCTTCCTCATCGAGCACGCCATCGTCATCCCCTTCTCGGTCTCCACCGAGGGCTATGTGGCCACCCGCCTCAACGTCTTTGAGGCCCAGTACGCCCCCTACGGTCTGGCGCTCCAGCGTTTCAAGTACCAGCACATCATGGAGAAGCCCATGAACATGGAGCAGTTCAACACGCTGTACGCCCAGTGGCAGACGGATCGGGCCGCAGCTCTGGAAAAGGCCGGACAGTAAAATTCTCTCCTGCGTTCGGAGAGAGGAAGGCGGCGGAAACGCCGCCTTCCTCTCCCGCATAGATCACGGCCCCGTTTGGGGACAGGGCCGCGATCTATGCGGACCCCGCTCCAACCCAAAAGGAGGTTCCCCTATGGCGAAATATATCGGAAAGCGGCTGCTCCGTTCGCTGCTGACCCTGTTTATCATTATCACCATCGTCTTTTCCCTGCTCAGGCTCATGCCTGTGGAGGGCTACTTCCAGAACTTTGAGAAGATGAGCTCCACCCAGATCCGGGTGGGACTTCAGCAGCTTGGACTCACCGATCCTCTCCCCGTGCAGATGGCCAAATTCTGGAAGGGCGTTTTTCAGGGGGATCTGGGGGTGAGCCACAAATACCGGGTGGGCGTCAGCGTGCTGGACATCATCGGCGGCAAGATGCCGCTGTCCCTGTCCATCGGCCTCTGCTCCCTGGGCATCGCCCTGCTGCTGGGCCTGCCTCTGGGCATCCTCATGGCCCGCTCCACCCGCACCCGGTGGAAGATCGGGGACAGGCTGGGCACTGTGTTCGTGGTGGTGATCCAGGCGGTCCCCGCAGCGGTCTACTATCTGCTCATTCAGTTTTACGGCAGCCGTCTGCCCGGGGCCTCCATGTTCTTCGACGCCGGACGGCCCGCCACCTGGCTGCTGCCCATCTTCTCCCTTGCCCTGGGCAACATCGCCTACTACGCCATGTGGCTGCGGCGCTATATGGTGGACGAGAGCAACAAGGACTATGTGAAGCTGGCCCGGGCCAAGGGCGTACCCACTGCCGAGATCTCCCGGAAGCATATCTTCCGCAACGCCTTCGTCCCCCTGGTGCAGTTCATTCCCACCTCGGTGATTTTGACCCTGATGGGCTCCCTCTATGTGGAGAGCCTCTACTCCATCCCCGGCATGGGCGGGCTGCTGGTCACCGCCATTCAGACCCAGGACAACACCCTGGTGCAGGCGCTGGTGCTCATCTACGCCGCCATCTCCATTCTGGGTCTGCTGGTAGGCGATATTCTCATGGCGATTTTGGATCCCCGCATCACCCTGGGGCAGAAAGAAGGTGGGCGCTGATGGCTCTCTTCCGATACAAGGACAGCAAGACCCAGGCATTGGCCGACCATCTGAATGAGACGGCCCAGCGGCAGTTCACCCAGGAAGAGCTTTTCCAGTTCGCCCCCTACGACCCCGACGCCGGGGAGCGGGGCGGCTACTCCGGCTACTCCTACTGGCGCTCTACCCTCCGGGCCTTCCGGAAGGACCGGACGGCTATGTTCTTTCTCTGCGTCATCGCCCTCACCCTCCTTTTCACCTTTCTGGAGCCCCTGATCCCCTACGACCGGCAGCCCAACACCATCTACTACACCGAGCGGGCCGAGATCAACCTCTTCACCCGCCAGCCGGTACTGGATGAAAACGGGGACCCGGTGGTCAAGGTCTCCCTGGCCAAGGATCTGGCCCCGGGGAAAGAATTCTGGTTCGGCACCAACACCATCGGTCAGGACCTGTGGAGCCAGATCTGGGCGGGCACCCGGAACAGCCTGGCCATCGGCTTCGCCGTGGCCTGTGTGGATGCCCTGCTGGGTATTCTGGTGGGCGTGCTGTGGGGCTATGTCCGCAAGCTGGACTTCCTCTTCACCGAGCTTTACAACGTCTTTGACAACGTCCCCCAGACCCTGCTGGTCATCATCATCTCCTATATCCTCCGCCCGGGCATGGGCACCATGATCTTCGCCATGTGCCTCACCTCCTGGCTCCAGACCGCGCGGTTCGTGCGAAACCAGGTTGTTATCATCCGGGACCGTGATTACAATTTGGCATCACGCTGCCTGGGCACTTCCACCTGGCACATCATCACCCGGAACCTGCTGCCCTATCTGGTGAGCATCATCACCATGCGCATGGCTCTGGCCATTCCGGCCGCCATCAACAATGAGGTGTTCATCACCTATATCGGCCTGGGCGTCCCTCTGGAGACCCCCACCCTGGGCAATCTGGTGGAGGCAGGCCGGAAGGTGATGAGCGAGGCCGCCCTGCGGTATCAGCTCTTCATCCCGGTCATCATCCTGGCCACCATCACCATCTCCTTCTATATCATCGGCAACGCCTTCGCCGACGCCGCCGACCCCAAAAACCACGTCAACTGACTTTCTTTTGAAAAAGAAAGTCAGCGAAGAAAAGTTCCATAGAGGTACCGCTTCTGTGAGAGAGACTGCCCGTCCCCCCATCCTGCCAAGGAGGTCCTGCCCCATGCCAAACAAAGACGCCATCCTCTCCTTTGAGGATCTTGAGATCCACTTTACCCTCCGGGGGCAGATCCTTCGGGCCATCCGCGGGGTCTCCCTGGACGTTGCCCGGGGAGAGGCGCTGGCCATCGTGGGCGAGTCCGGCTCCGGCAAGAGCGTGTTCACCAAGTCCGCCATGGGCCTGCTGGACGCCAACGGCTCCATTGCCGGGGGGCACATCTGGTACGACGGCAAGGATCTGGCCGCCTACCGGACGGAAAAGGAGTGGCTCACCATCCGGGGCAAGGAGATCGCCATGGTGATGCAGGATCCCATGACTTCCCTCAATCCTCTGAAAACGGTGGGGGATCAGATCCTGGAAGCGGTGCTGCTCCACCAGGGCCTGCGGGGCGAGGCCGCCAGGCAGGCCGTGCTGGAGGCCCTCGCCGCCGTTGGCATCGACGACGCCCCCCGGCGCTATCGCCAGTATCCCCACGAGTTCTCAGGCGGGATGCGCCAGCGGGTGGTCATTGCCATCGCCGTGGCCTGCCGGCCCAAGATCCTCATCTGCGACGAGCCCACCACCGCCCTGGACGTGACCATTCAGGCCCAGATTCTGGATCTGATCAAGCAGCTTCAAAAAAAGCTGGATCTCACCACCATCTACATCACCCACGACCTGGGGGTGGTGGCCAACGTGGCCGACCGCATCGCGGTCATGTACGCCGGAGACATCGTGGAGGTGGGCCGGTGCGAGGAGGTCTTTTACGACCCGAAGCACCCCTACACCTGGGCCCTGCTCTCCTCCCTGCCCCAGCTGGGCGTGAAGGGGCAGGAGCTCTACTCCATCAAGGGCACGCCCCCCAACCTTTTCCAGGAAGTGAAGGGGGACGCCTTCGCCCCCCGGAATCCCCGGGCGCTGAATATCGACTTTGTGGAGCGCCCCCCCTTCTTTGAGGTATCCCCCACCCACAAGGCCCGCACCTGGCTCCTGGACCCCAGGGCCCCCAAAGTGGAGCCGCCGGAGCTCATCCGCCATCTGCGCCAACAGGGAGGCAGCCGCCATGTCTGATACCAGAGAAACCCTCCTGGAGGTCCGGGATCTGCAGGTCACCTTCGGCTCCCGCCGCCACCCCTTCCCCGCGGTGGACGGGGTCTCCTTCGACATATACAAGGGCGAGACCTTCGGCCTGGTGGGGGAGTCCGGCTCGGGCAAGACCACCATCGGCCGGGCCATCATCCGGGTCAACCCCGTCTCGGGGGGCACGGTGCGCTATCAGGGAGAGATCATCTCCGGCAAGGTGAGCCGGGAGGTGGATCGAAAGGTCATCCAGGAGATCCAGATGATCTTCCAGGACCCTATGGCCTCCCTCAATGAGCGGGCCAAGGTGGATTATATCGTCTCCGAGGGACTCACCGCCACCGCCGGCCACCTTTCCGAGGGAGAGCGAAAGGCCAGGGTGGAACAGGCCCTCTCCGACGTGGGCTTGCTTCCCGAGTTTGCCAGCCGCTTCCCCCACGAGTTCTCCGGCGGCCAGCGCCAGCGCATCGGCATCGCCCGCGCCCTGATCATGCAGCCGAAGTTCATCATCGCCGACGAGCCCATCTCCGCCCTGGATGTGTCCATCCGGGCGCAGGTATTGAACCTGATGGCCAAACTGCAGAAGGAGCGGGGACTGACCTACCTCTTCATCGCCCACGACCTCTCCGTGGTCCGGTTCATCTCCGACCGCATCGCCGTCATCCACAAGGGCAAGCTCATGGAGCTGGCGGAGAGCGAGCAACTCTTTGCCCACCCCCTGCACCCCTACACCCGCTCGCTTCTCTCCGCCATCCCCATGCCCGACCCGGTGTGGGAGCGGAACAAGCAGCTTTTGGTCTACGACCCCGCCCAGCACCACTACTCGGAGAGCAACCCGCCCCTCTGGAAGGAGCTGGAGCCCGGTCACTTTGTCCGGGGCAGTGAAGAAGAGCTGGATATTTACCGGAAAATGCTGTAAAATAGGGAACGCAGCTGGAACGGCTTTCCGTTCCCGGCCCCTCATCGTCCCGGCGGCCCTGCCTGCCATCTACCCCGTGAGGACCGTCCTTTGCGGCGGTCCTCCCCTTTTTGAGGTGATTGATTACTATGCTGACCCCCAATTCTCTCTATCCCGGCGCCCGGGTGGCCCTTCTGTGCGCCAGCTCCGCGGTGCCCTCCGAACGTCTGGCGCCCGCCGTGGAGGCGGTCAAGGCCCTGGGTCTGGAGCCCGTGGTCTACCCCTCCTGCCTGTTTGAAAACCGCCACGGCTATTTTGCCGCCGACGACGGCCAGCGGGCCAAGGACCTGTCCGACGCCTTCTCCGACCCCGCCATCCGTGGCATTCTCTGCATCCGGGGCGGCTATGGGGCCGGGCGGCTCCTCCCCCTTCTCAACTGGAAGGACATGGCCCGCCACCCCAAGCTCTTCTGCGGCTACAGCGACGTCACGGCCCTTCACATCGCCCTCAACCAATGCTGCCGCCTGCTGACCTACCAGACGCCCATGCCCTCCACCGAATACTACCAGCCGGTGGATGAATTCACCATGACCTATCTCCGCCGGGCCCTCTTTGGGGCCCTCACCGGACCCCTGCCCATGGGGGACGGCGTCCGCACCCTGGCGGGCGGCCGGGCCAGCGGCGTTCTGTGCGGCGGCAACCTCTCCCTCGTCTGCGACAGCCTGGGCACTCCCTGGGAGCTGGACACCCGGGGCAAAGTCCTCTTCCTGGAGGACATCGGAGAAAAGACCTACCGGGTGGACGGGATGCTCACCCAGCTCCGAAACGCCGGCAAGCTGGATGACTGCGCCGCCATTTTGCTGGGTGGGTGGACCGACTGTGTTCCGGAGGACGAGGAAAAGACGCTCTCCCTGGACGAGATCTTCCGGGAGCTGATCCTCCCCGCCGGAAAGCCGGTGCTGGCCGACCTACCCGCCGGGCATGTCCTTCCCACCATGTCCCTTCCCCTGGGCGCCACTGTGACAGTGGACGCCGACGCCAAGACACTGGAGGTGACCGCATGACTTTTTCAGAGCTGAATGCCTATCTCCACCGGGAGATCGAAGCTTTCCCCGGGCAGACCTCACTTCTGGTGTCCGACCCGCTCTCTCCGGAGCCGCTGCACGCCTGGCAGGAGACCCTCCGGGTGCCCTCCGCCTCCACCATCAAAACCCCCATTCTTCTCACCGCCCTGGAGCAGGTGCGGCAGGGGATGCTCTCCCTCACCGACCCCATGACGGTCTCTCCCGACTGCGTGCTCCCCGACACCGAGGTCTTTGACCGGGGGGAGAGCGTCTATTCCCTTGGAGAGCTCCTCTACTGGATGATCGTGGAGAGCGACAACACCGCCACCAACGTCATTCTGGACGCCCTGGGCTTTGACGCGGTAAACGAGTACTGCGCCATGATCCTGGGGCTGGAAAATACCCTTTGCCAGCGGAAGATGCTGGACTTTGCCGCCGCGCAGGCCGGGCTGGACAATTTTACCTCCGCCGCCGATCAGCGCAGGCTCTTCTCCCTTCTCCACGGAGGCCAGATCCTGAACCCCGGCCTGCGGAAGATCGCCCTGTCCATTCTCTGCCGCCAGCGGTCCATGGACTGCATGCTCCGCTATATTCCCGACGCGGTGGAGGTGGCTCACAAGACCGGCGGGCTGAACGGTGTGGCCCACGACTGCGGCCTCTTCCTCCTCCCCCGCCGCCCCCTCTTCGTGGGCATCTTCACCTGGGACGGCCCCAGCCCCGACGGAGACCCCGGCCAGAAGCGGTATATCGGCCGTCTGGCCAAGGCCGTCTACGACTTTTATAAGGAGGTCTGAGCCATGAACGCAGTCATCCGCGTCTCTCGCTGCCCCCTCTATCTCCGCCCCAGCGCCCAGTGCGAACTGGCAGACGAAGCCCTGCTGGGCTGGACGGTCTCCATTCTGGACCGCCCCTGCCCCGGCTGGTACGAGGTCAAAACCGACTACGGCTACACCGGTTACGCCCCTGCCGCCGCCCTCACCGCCGGGGACGGCAACGCGGCCCGCTGGGCTTCGCTGGAGCACAAGACCGTGCTGCGGGGGGTGTGCTCCGTGCGCTCGGCTCCCCGGGTCCAGGCCTGGGAACTCACCCAGCTTCTCCGGGGCGCCACCGTGGCCGTCCACGGCCGGCCCGACGAAGACGGCTGGCAGAAGGTCTCCCTCCCCGACGGGCGGGAGGGCTACACCAAGGCCGGCTTCCTGGGGGACATTCCCCAGTGGACCGACGAAGCCTCCTTCCGTGCCGCTGTGGTCCGCACCGCTCAGACCTATCTGGACGCCCATTACCTCTGGGGCGGCAAGACCCTCCTGGGGATCGACTGCTCCGGCCTGGCCTTCATCTCCTACCGGCTCAACGGCGTCACCATCTGGCGGGACGCCTCCATCCGGGAGGGCTATCCCATCCACGCCATCGACCCGGCGGACAAAAAGCCGGGCGACCTCATGTTCTTCCCCGGCCATGTGGCCCTCTATCTGGGGAAGGACCGCTACATCCACTCCACCGCCCTCAACGGCAGCGACGGGGTGGTCATCAACAGCCTCAATCCCGCCGATCCGGACTATCGCCCCAAGCTGCCCGAGACCCTCACCGAAGTGGGCAGCCTGTTTTAACTCAGAGGCAACAAAAAACCGGGGCCGCTTACAGCGGCCCCGGTTTTTTACTTCTCCAGCAGCTTTTCCGTCAGCTCCACCGCTTCAAACACCATCCGGTCGCAGTGGCACTTGCGCTCCTCCCCGTTCTCCCTGGCCTTTTTCAGCAGCTCGGCACACTCCAGACAGCCGTTTTTCTCCCGAAACTCCCGCATCAGGGTCTTGGCCGCCTCGTCTCCTGCTCCCGCCAGCCCCAGGGCCATCAGCGCCCCGGTCACCGCGCCGCAGGTGGAACCGTGACGCATCCCCGTGTTAAAAAAGGTGCCCGCCCGGAAGGCCGTCTCCTCATCAATGCCGCACTTCCCGCTGAACGGGATCAGCGTGGCCTGGCAGCAGTTGTAGTGGACGTTGGCATCCGCCCGAAGCGCCCGGGTCTTTTCCATGATCTGACTCATTGTCTTTCCCCTTTTCTGTTCCCATGATTGAGACAGCGGACGGATTTTCCGCTCCCCGTTTTAATTAAAGATCTCGCCCTCCTCGGCAAAGAGCCGACACACCCTCTCCATCAAAGGCCGGTTCTCCGGACGGGACAGATCGGGATCCGCGTCCAGCAGCTCCCCGGCCGCCCGCTGTGCCTCCTTCAGCACCCGGGTGTCCCCCGCCAGATCCGCCGCCCGCAGCGCAGGCAGGCCGTGCTGGCGATGCCCGAAGAAATCGCCGGGGCCCCGGAGCTCCAGATCCTTCTCGGCGATCTTGAACCCGTCGGTGGTCTGTGCGAAAAACTTCATCCGCTCCCGGGTATCCGGGGCGTGATTGCCGCTGACCAGCACACAGTAGGACTGCCATTTCCCCCGGCCCACCCGCCCCCGGAGCTGATGAAGCTGGCTGAGGCCGAAGCGCTCGGCGTTCTCGATGACCATCAGGGAGGCGTTGGGCACGTCCACTCCCACCTCCACCACAGTGGTGGACACCAGCACATCCACCTCTCCCCCGGCGAAGGCGGCCATGACCTTTTCCTTCTCCCGGGCCTTGAGTTTTCCGTGGACAAAAGCCACCCGCAGGTCGGGAAACACCGTCTTTGACAGTTCCGCGGCATAGGCTGTCACCGCCTTCAGGTCGGCCCCCTCCCCCTCTTCCACAGCGGGGCAGATGACATAGACCTGGCGGCCCGCCTCCACCTGCTTGCGGACAAAGCGGTACATCCGCTCCCGCTTGTCCTCCCCCACCAGGTAGGTCTCCACCGGAGACCGCCCGGGCGGCAGCTCGTCGATGATCGTCACATCCAGGTCGCCGTAGATGAGCAGCGCCAGCGTCCGGGGGATGGGCGTGGCCGACATCACCAGCACATGGGGGGGCTTCTCCGCCTTCGAGGCCAGCGCCGAGCGCTGTCCCACCCCAAAGCGGTGCTGCTCGTCGGTGATGACCAGCCCGAGGTTCTCAAACTCCACCCCCTCGCTCAGCAGCGCGTGGGTGCCCACCATCAGGTCGACCTCACCGGCAGCCAGCGCGGCCCGGGCCGCCCGTTTTCCGGCGGCGCCCAGGCTGCCGGTGAGCAGGCCCACCCGAATCCCCGCCGGGGCCAGCAGCCCGGACAGGGTCTCCCAGTGCTGCCGGGCCAAAATCTCGGTGGGGGCCATCATCGCCGTCTGGAAGCCACCGGCGCAGGCCAGCCAGGCGGCAAAAGCCGCCACCGCCGTCTTGCCGGAGCCCACGTCTCCCTGCACCAGCCGGTTCATGCTCCGGCCCGAGGCGAGGTCTCCGGCGATCTCCTCCATGGCCCGCCGCTGGGCACCGGTGGGAGCAAAGGGCAGCAGGGCCAAAAATTCCGACAGCTCCCGCCTGGGAAAGGCCTGTCCCTCCTTCTCTCCCCGCCGCCGGCGCAGAAACGCCATTCCACAGGAGAGCGTGAAGAGCTCTTCAAAGACGAGCCGCCGCCGGGCCACGGCCAGGGCCTCCTCGTCGGCGGGAAAATGGACGTTTCGGAGCGCATACTCCACCGCGGCCAGCTGATACCGCTGCCGCAGCTCTCCCGGCAGCTCGTCGGGCATCTGGTCGGCGCATCCCTCCACACACTGGAGTGCCAGCGAGGCCAGCAGGTGGTTGGACACCCCGGCCGTAAGAGAGTAGACCGGCATGATCCGCCCGGTAAACCGGGTCCAGTCGGCCCGCTCAAACACCGGATTGGTGAGCTGCCGCTTTCGGCCCACCGTCTCCATCTTCCCATAAAAGACGTAGCTCTCCCCAGGCTCCAGCGCCCGGCGGACATACTCCTGATTGAAAAACGTGACCTCGGCCGAGCCGGAGCCGTCCACGATCCGGCTCTTGCTCACCGACAGTCCGGCGCGGATCCGGGAGGTCCTGGGGGGTTCGGCCACCAGGGCGGAGATGCAGACCGGCTCCCCCTCGGGGGCATCGGCGATGTCGGTGAGGCGGGTGCGATCCTCATAGCCCCGGGGGTAGTCGTTCAGCAGATCCTCCGCCGTCACCAGCCCCAGCTTTGCCAGGGCTTTGGCCCGGGCCGGCCCGATCCCGGGCAGGGCCTGCAGCAGTGTTTCAGGCGTCATATTGCCCCTCCTCCCCGCGTTTTTGTTATCCTATCACAAAACCCGTTGTCAGGCAAGACGGTCTCTGGAAAACCATCTGCTTTCGCTTTTCCCTTTTTGCAATTTTTCTGATTTTTACTTGCAAAATTTCCCCGCACCATATATAATAGTGGCATTCAAATTCACCCCTGGAAAGGATGGGTCCGTCTTGAGTGAGAAAACCTTCCGTAAAGTGATGGCCGCCAACCGCGGCGAGATCGCCATCCGCATTTTTCGTGCCTGCTACGACCTGGGGCTGCGGACCGTATCCGTCTACTCCAATGAGGATACGTACAGCCTCTTCCGCACCCGGGCCGACGAAGCCTATCTCATCGGCCGCAACAAAAGCCCCCTGGCCGCCTATTTGGACATTCCCGCCATCGTGGGACTGGCGGTCCACCGGGGTGTGGACGCCATTCACCCAGGCTACGGTTTTCTCTCGGAAAATGCGGACTTCGCCCGGGCCTGTGAGGAGGCCGGCATCACTTTTGTGGGCCCCTCCTCCCGTGTATTGGCACAGATGGGCGACAAGCTGGCGGCAAAGGCCACGGCCATCGCCTGCGGTGTGCCCATCATTCCCGGCTCCACCGAACCGCTGCGGGACGCCGATGAGGCGGTGGAAAAGGCCCTCTCCTACGGTTTCCCAGTGATCCTCAAAGCCGCGGCCGGCGGCGGCGGCCGCGGCATGCGCCGCTGCGACAGCGAGAACGAGGTGCGCACCAATTTTCAGCTGGTGAAGAGCGAGGCCAAAAAGGCCTTCGGCAACGATGACATTTTCATTGAAAAGTACCTGGTGGAGCCCAAGCACATCGAAGTGCAGATCCTGGCCGACCAATACGGCAACGTGGTCCACCTGGGGGAGCGGGATTGTTCTCTCCAGCGCCGCTACCAAAAGGTGGTGGAGTTTGCCCCCGCCTGGAGCGTGCCCGAAGAGGTCCGCCACGCCCTGCATGAGGACGCAGTAAAAATTGCAAAACATGTGGGCTACGTCAACGCCGGAACCGTGGAGTTCCTGGTGGATCGGGACGGACGTCACTACTTTATTGAGATGAACCCCCGCATTCAGGTGGAACACACCGTCACCGAGATGGTGACGGGGATCGATCTGGTGCGGGCTCAGATCCTGGTGGCGGAGGGATGCCCTCTCTCCGACCCCCGCATCGGTATGGCCCGTCAGAGCGATCTCAGGCAAAACGGCTACGCCATCCAGTGCCGGGTGACCACCGAAGATCCGGCCAACAATTTCGCCCCTGACACCGGCAAGATCACCGCCTACCGTTCGGGCGGCGGCTTCGGCGTCCGTCTGGACGGCGGCAACGCCTATACCGGCGCGGTCATCTCTCCCTATTACGACTCTCTTCTGGTGAAGGTCACCGCCTGGGACAACACCTTTGAGGGCACGTGCAGCAAGGCCCGGAGAGCCATCAGTGAAGAGCACATCCGCGGGGTCAAGACCAACATCCCCTTCATCACCAATATTCTCTCCCACCCCCAGTTCCTGGAGGGCGCCTGTCACACCAAATTCATCGACGAGTCCCCCGAACTCTTCGAGTTTGAAAACGGCCGTGACCGAGCCACCAAGGTGCTCAAATACATTGCCGAAATCCAGGTGAAAAACCCGGATACCCAGCGCAAGCAGCTGGAAATCCCCCGCTTCCCGGCCCCCAGCCGTCTCCAGACCCGTGCCGACGGACTGAAGCTCCTGCTGGACGAGCAGGGCCCCAAGGCTCTCAGCCGGTGGGTGCTGGAGCAGAAGAAGCTCCTGATCACCGACACCACCATGCGGGACGCCCATCAGTCTCTGCTCTCCACGCGCATGCGCACCCGGGATATGATGCTGGGCGCACCGGGCACCGCCGAGATCCTGAAGGACTGCTTCTCCCTGGAGATGTGGGGCGGGGCCACTTTCGACGTGGCTTACCGCTTCCTCCACGAATCCCCCTGGGAGCGGTTGGACATCCTGCGGCAGGCCATTCCCAACGTCCCCTTTCAAATGCTGCTCCGTGGAGCCAACGCAGTGGGCTACACCAATTATCCCGACAATGTGGTTCAGGCCTTTATCCGGAACGCCGCCAAATACGGCATCGACGTCTTCCGGGTTTTCGACTCCCTCAACTGGCTGCCCGGCATGGAAGTGGCCATGGACGAAGTGCTGCGGCAGGGCAAGTTCTGCGAGGCCACCCTCTGCTATACCGGCGACATCCTGGACTCCCGCAGAGACAAGTATACGCTCGAATATTATGTCAACCTTGCAAAAGAACTGGAGCACCGGGGCGCTCACATGCTCTGCGTCAAGGACATGTCCGGCCTTTTGAAGCCCTACGCCGCCAAAAAGCTGATCACCGCTTTGAAGCAGGAGATCGGCATTCCCATCCACCTCCACTCCCACGACACCTCCGGAAACCAGATCGCCTCCTACCTCATGGCCGCCGAGGCGGGTGTGGATGTGGTGGACTGCGCTGTGGAATCCATGGCCTCCACCACCAGCCAGCCCTCTCTCAACGCCCTGGTAGCCGCTCTGCGCGGCCAGGAACGGGACACCGGGTTCGATCCCGATCAGCTCCAAAAGCTCTCCGATTACTGGTCGGACGTGCGCCTGCGCTACGCCCGGTTTGAGACGGGCATCAAGAACCCCTCCACCGACATTTACCGCTATGAGATGCCCGGCGGCCAGTACTCCAACCTGAAAGCCCAGGTGGAGAGCCTGGGCCTGGGTCATCAGTTCGAAGCGGTCAAAGAGATGTACCGGGCCGTCAACACCATGCTGGGCGACATTGTAAAAGTGACCCCCTCTTCCAAGATGGTGGGGGATCTGGCCATCTTCATGGTGCAGAACGATCTGACTCCGGACAACATTCTGAAGAAGGGGGAGGCCCTTCCCTTCCCCGACTCGGTGGTCAGCTATTTCAAGGGCATGATGGGCCAGCCCGCCTGGAGTTTCCCGGAAGCGCTGCAAAAGCTCGTCCTCAAAGGGGAGCAGCCCATCACCTGCCGCCCCGGCGAGCTGCTCCCCCCCGTGGATTTTGCCAAAGCCCGGGAAGAGGTGGAGAAATTCTACCCCGGCGCCTCCGACCGCACGGTGGTCTCCTGGTGCCTCTACCCCAAGGTGGTGGAGGAATTCTGCCGCCACCGCCAGGAGTACGGCTACATCACCCGCATGGGCAGCCACGTGTTCTTCGACGGCATGGCCCTGGGGGAGACCACCCAGATCAGCATTGAGGACGGCAAGACCCTGGTGATCAAATATCTGGGGCTGGGCGATCTCAATGAGGACGGGACCCGCAACGTCCAGTTCGAACTCAACGGCATGCGGCGGGAAATTGCCGTAAATGATCCCTCCGCCGAATCCCGGGTGGCCGCCACCCCCATGGCAAATCCTTCCGACAAGAGCCAGATCGGCTCCTCCATTCCCGGCATGATCTCCAAGATCTCCGTCATCCCCGGCCAAAGCGTCAAAAAAAATCAGGTCCTGGCCGTCATCGAGGCCATGAAGATGGAAACCAGCGTGGTGGCCCGCATGGACGGCACCGTGGACCAGATTTTGGTTCAGGAGGGCTCTGCCGTCAAGGCCGGTGAGCTTCTCATCACCATGAAATAACCTCTGCTTCCAGCCACAAACCTCTGGACAAAGGGCCCGCCCCTTTGCCCAGGATCTGCCGAAAGGAGTTTTGTTGTGGAAACGATCTTAAACCTCCTTCCTCTGACGGACGATGAACGGGCCGCTTTTGTGGCCTGCGCCCCCAATGAGGATCAAATTTTTCTTCCCTCTCCACATCTGGCCTTCACCGGGGAAACTGCCTCCCTGGACAAGGTTGCGCGGGCCACGATCATTTTGGGCAACGTTCCTCCCCACATGCTGGTGGGCAGCACCGGATTGAAGTGGCTTCAAACTTGGTCGGCCGGGGTCAACGCCTATACCCTCCCCGGCGCGTTTCCCAAAGGCGCCATGCTCACCTCTGCCGTTGGGGCGTACGGCCCGGCGGTCTCCGAGCACATGTTTGCCTCTTTGTTGGCGGTGATGAAACGCCTGCCCGCCTACCGGGATCTCCAGTCGGCCCACTGCTGGGCGGATGCCGGAACCGTCCGCTCTCTCCGGGGTTCCACCGTCCTCCTGCTGGGCACCGGCGATCTGGGCGGACACTTTGCCGCTCTGGTCAAGTCCATGGGCGCCCGCACCATCGGTCTGAACCGCCACCCGGAAACCCCCGTGGCCTGTATCGATGAGCTCCACCCCCTGTCGGAGCTGGATGCCTGGCTTCCCCATGCCGACGTGGTGTCCATGACACTCCCGGAGACCCCCCAGACCATCCGCCTGATGAACGCCCGCCGGCTTTCCCTTTTGAAGCCGGACGCCATTTTGTTAAATGCGGGACGGGGCACCGCCGTGGACTGCCTCGCTCTGGCGGAGGCCCTTCGGACCGGGCGCCTCTGGGGAGCCGCGCTGGATGTCACCGAGCCTGAGCCGCTTCCCGCCGATCACCCTCTCTGGGACTGCCCCAACCTGCTCCTCACCCCACATATCGCGGGAGGCGACCACATGGACGGGACCATTCGCAGCATCGTCTCCATTGCTTTGGAAAACCTCCGGCACTTTATGGCAGGGGAGCCTCTGCGCAATCGGGTCCTCTGATTCCCTTGGATTTGCGGTAAAAATATGATACCCTCCCGGTACCAATGACCGGGAGGGTATTTTTATGCGCTCTTTGACCTGTCTGGCTCTTTCCCTGCTCCTTCTGACGACCCCTGCCCTGGGTGCGGCCCCCGAGCCCGTCACCCGGGGTGACTTTGCCGTTCTCCTCTGGCAGTCGGCGGGAGGCGTTCCCTACGATGTCAGCACCTGTCCTTTTTCCGACGTGGGGCGAAATACCCCCTATGCCCAGGCGGTGTGCTGGGCCTGGGATGAGGGCGTCATCCGAGGCGTGGGGGAAGGCCTTTTTGCCCCGGACCGCCTCCTCACCCGGGAGGAGTGCGCCGCCCTGCTCCGCCGCAACGACGCCCGGCTGGGCCGGGACACTTTTTTCCCGGACGCCGGAATCTGCAATGACTTTCAGGATATTTCCCCCTGGGCGGACGACAGCCTTTACTGGGCCTGCTCCACCGGCCGCATGGCCTGGCTGGAAAACCGCCTCGCTCCCTGCGCCCCCGTCACACAGGCCGAGGCAGAGGGCTATTTCAGCGCCCCATCCCGTTTTTGACCCTCTGGAAAAGCCTATCGCACCAGCTTTTCCAGCTGCTCCCAGGTATAGCCCCCTGCCTCGATCTCTCCCCAGGTGGAAAACTTCTCCTCCACCATGGCCCAGGTGATGTACCAATACACATAGTCCACCTGAAGGTGACAGGGCAAAATGTCTTCTATGATCTTCCTCAGCGTCTCAAACCCGTCCGGGATTCCGGGCACGTCCGGAAACCGCACCTCCACCACGCCGGTGTCCGCCGTCTCTCCGGCCACGGCGTTGAGCCCGCAGCCCTTCAGGTTGTCGTTGACAGCCGCCAGCGTAAAGCTGTCTCCGCCGATCCTCAGCAGCGCCGCCAGGGCCTTTCTTCGCTCCTCCGGGGTGTCCGCCACAGGCCGCCGGACCAGCAGGCTTTCCAGCCTCTCCAGTCCCCAGCTCTCCGCCGTGTCGAGAAAACCCTCCCGTTCCAGCGTGGCAAGAGTCTCCTCCACCCCGTCCAACGCCTCTCCCTCTCCGGCCAGCTCCCCCGCGGTGTAAATCCCACTCTTCTGATATGGGCCCAGAGGCCGGAGCAGCGCCCATAAATGCTCTGCACAGCTCACGCGCTCACCCCCACCGTCAGCGTCCCCAGCCGGGGCAGTTCCCCTCTGGCCACCGCCACGTCAGCGGCGGGTGCGGAGACAGAGCAGTTGGCCACACCGGTCTGAGAAAAGACGAGCTGATAGAGCTCCGCCACCAAAATGTTCCGGCTGAGCCGCTTCCCGGAGAAGAAATCCCTCAGCGCGGCCTCCACGCCGGTCTTCACCTGCGCGCTGTCCGCCCCCTCTTTTGGGGTGACCGCCACCGTCACATCCACCGTCTTGACTGTGGGGGCCTTCACCTCCACATCCACGGCGATCTCCCGCCGTGCTTCGAAATAATCGGTCAGCTGACTGAGCAGCTCAGCCCCCGGCAGCCCCGCCTGAGTGGCCACCACCACATCCACCGTGCCCTTTCCCCGGTTTCGGGGCAGCACCGTGACCGCTGCCACCTGGTCAAAGGACAGGGCCTCCTGCTCATAAAAGGCTGCGTTGGCCCCGTTGGGCATTCTCCGGTAGGTCTCCAGCACCCGCTCCCGCAGCGTCCCGTCCTCCTCGGCATCCGCGCCCCCTGTAAAGGCTCTTGGGTTCACGCACCGGCTGATCCCCACGGGAGCTACCGCCATTGCCTGGATGCTCCCCTCCGGCACATTGCCCGCCGCCCCGGCCTCCACTGCCCGGGCCGCAGCCTCCACCGAAGTCTCTCCCGCCGGCAGCACCACATCTTCCAGCGTCTCAAACCGCACCATACCGGCGGTGGCGCAAACCGTCCCCGCCGGAACGGACAGGTCAGCAGCGGAGGCGGCGTCCACACAAAAGCGGATCACGCCCTCCGCCCGCACCGCCTCCCGGCGCTCCAGGCCCCGCAGGGCGGCGTGCCGCTCCAGATAAATCCCCTCCGCCGTCTGGGGAAAGACTTGTCTGGCCAGCCAGTCCGCCTGCACGTAAAGGGCATACACTTCTGCCGCCACCGCATAGAGCTTGACCGACAGATCGCTGGCCGCCGACGCCTCCGCCCCCGTCTCCCGGCGAAATACCGCCAGCATCTCGTCATAGATCTCTTCAACCGTTTTCATAGGCTCTCCTCCAAACGCACTGTGGCCGCCAGCTCCTCGCCCTGCCACTCCATCCGTGCGGTGAGCTGGATCGCCCCGCCTGCCTCTTCCATCGTCACCTCACGCAGCTCCACCATCTCATCGCTCAGCGCCTCCGCCACATACTGACGGGCCAGGGCCGCCCGCTGTCCCGGCGCGGCCCGCCCCAGCAAATAAAGCCTGCTGCCCAGTTCCGGCAGAAAGGGGAAGCTCCCCCGGCGGACCGAGAGCTTCCACAGGATCCGCTCCAGCAGCTCCTGCCCCCCCTCCGCCGTTCGGAAGCCCCCCTTGCCGTCGGGCACGTAGTCCCCTTCCCGTAAAATCAGCGCCATCACACGCCCTCCCCGGCAGCGAGTTCCGGGCCCACCGCCGCCCCGTTGACTCGAAGCCTCCCGGTGATCTCCACCGTCCCGTCAGGCTTTAACCGGAGCACGGCCTTGCCCGCCGCAACCGCCACTTCGCCCGGCTGTAATTCCAGTTCTTCCGCATCTTGGGGCACGCCTACGGCGCAGCGTTTTTCCCCGCAGGCCCCCGCCTTGAGCACCAGCACCTCCTGCCCCTCCGCAGGCAGCCAGTGGTACCCGCCGGGGGCGTATACCGCCGCCGCCCGGCGCTCCCCCTCCAGCCAGGCGCCCGCCGGATCTCCCGGCACCGTCACCGGCCCGCTCAGGGCCAATCCCCCCGGTGCTTCCGGCCGTCCTTGTCTCGATAGAAACATTCTGTTTTTCCCTCCTTGTCCGGGCCTTTTTCTCCCGCACAAGCGGAACAGGCCCTCTTACCCCAGCGTCAGCTTGACCCGGGTCCCGTTCCCGTCCAGCACGCTCTCCGTCTCCAGCACCGTCCAGTTTCCCGTGAGAGCGGGCCGGCTCAGGGAGACGGACACCCGGTCTCCCGGCTCGCAAAAATAGCTCCCCGGCACCGTCAGCTCCACCCGGAACCGCTCCTCCAAAGACCGGTCCAGCTGGAACCGTCCGGAATACCTGGCCGCCTGATAGGCGCTCTTTCCGGGCAGGGTCACCACTCTCCGGCAGCAGCCTCCCTGTTCCAGGAACGCCTCGTTGACCATTCTCTGGACCGACCGGCTCGTCCGGTCCTGAATCAGCAGCTCGGAACAGATCCCGTACCGCCTGTCCCGCCGGCTTACGGCCGTCACTCCCGTCCGGTCGTCCACCGCCACGATTTTCCCTGCGGCGGCGGCGTCCACCGTCAGGCTGCCCCAGGCGTCGAAGCGGGGCTGGACCCCTCCGTGATACCTTGCAAAGCTGTACAGCACCTGCCACTCGCTGCTCCCGGTCTCCACAGAAAATCCAGGCACCGGCGGCAGGCTCCCCACCCGTCCCACCGGCACCCCGTATGGCGTCACGTGATCTTTCAAAATATCGGCCAGTGTGGCCACCTGATAGTCCTGTCCCCGGGCCTCGTTGTCCAGCAGCAAAGCCGCCAGTCCCCGCCCGGAGAGGGAGAGGCCCCCGCCCCTCTCATCCCAGGTCAGCTCATACTCATCCAAAACGCCGGTAAACCGTCTGGCCCCGTTTTCCTCCACGATGAGCCGGCTGGCCTTTTCCAGCTCCGGCTCCAATCCGGCATCCCAGGGGCAGGTCCCCTCAAAGCTGTCACAGGGCACCGCGCCGGTCCGCAGCAGCCTCCATCCGGTAAAGGGCGGAAGGTCGATCCGCGCTCCGTCGCACCGAAGCAGATATCCCTCCATCACCGGACGCGCACCTTCTCTCCTGTGCGGATGAGATTGGGATTCTTGATCTGGGGGTTGAGGGCGATCAGCTCCGCCAGTGCCAGGTCATAATCCCGGGCGATCCGCCACAGGCTCTCTCCCCGGACCACCGTGTGCCACGTCTTTGCGTCCCCGGCAGGGCCCGCGGCCGCGGCGGCGCTCTGTCCGGCGCTTCCGGTCCCAGCCGTCCTGGCACAGGCCCCATAGCCCTCATAGGTCTCCCAAAAGGTAAAGGTATATCGCACATAGTTCTCCCTCGGCTCCTGCTCCAGAGACAGCTCCACGAAATAGGCCCTGGCAGCCTGCCAGACGGGGTGGACCAACACCCCCGGCCCGTCGCTGTAAAAGACCGACGCCAGCTTCTGAAACTCCCGGTAGGCCCCCTCGCCCACGAACTCTCCCTCGCCTTTCATAACCCGCCGGGTGGGGCCCAGATCCTGCAAATGATAGCGGCCGAAGGGCACCTTGTGCACCCCCATGGCCCGCTGGTATTCAATGGAGTAGACCCTCGGGTTGTGGGGCCACACATAATTCTTGTATTGCATGGGCGCAAGCGCCATGGTATCCCTCCTCAATACAGCGAAAAGCCGCCGTCATACCGCCGGGCATCCCGTTCCACCGCCCGATCCAGCTCCTCCGGCCCCCAGCCGGGGGAGCTCTCTTCCGCCCCGGGCAGGACAACAGAAATGGGGCGTCCCTGTCCATGGGTCAGCCCCGCCCCGGCCTCCGCCCGTCTCAGCCCGCTGAGCAGCGCGGCCGCGGCGCTCTCTCCCGCCGCCCCCCGGGACCGCCGC
Source organism: Candidatus Pseudoscillospira sp. SGI.172 (assembly GCF_050313575.1). Lineage (NCBI taxonomy): Bacteria > Bacillati > Bacillota > Clostridia > Candidatus Pseudoscillospira > Candidatus Pseudoscillospira sp. SGI.172. The sequence continues at coordinate 57,482 of NZ_JBNPLQ010000013.1, forward strand.
TCTCCCGGCACGGCATATGCCTCCTTTTCCGCAAGCTGCCGAACCACGTCCGCCGCTGCGGAATCGCTCTCCCGGACCGCCGCTTTCGCCGGTTTTTTCTCCGCCTTGTCTTCGGAAGCGAGGGGAAGCCGGCTCTCATCAGACTCCTCCGCGGGTCCCTTTTCCGAAACGTTCCCGGCCCGCCCTGTCAGCCGTACCGTCCCGGAGAGGAACTTCCCGGCTGGAATTACGGCTCTCTTGATTTCCTCACACAGCCGCCCTTTCTCCGTCTCTCTCTCTTCCTCGTCCTCCTGAGCCAGCGCCAGAGCCAGATAATCGATCAAATCCCATCACCCCGCAACCGCTGAAACCGTTCCAAATCAAATTCCCTGTTCTCCCCGCAGTCCGCCGCTCTCGCCCCACACACCGGGCACCGCTTCTCCTCCGCCTCCGCCCGGCAGGCCGGACACAGCCGGTCCAGCAGCTCTTCCCCGTCCAGCAGCAGGTTGACCGCGCACCACAGGTAGTCCCGGTGGGTCATCTTCCGGACCCGCGCCTCGGTAGGCAGAGCGTGAAATGCTTTGAGCACGCGCCACCGAAGGCGCTCTTCCGGCGCGTGCTCCAGGCTTTTTTTGCCTGTTCCACCGTCTCCTCCCCGCTCAAAACCGAGGGGTTGCTCTCCCGGTCAAAGGCGGACCACCTGCGGGCCAATTCTCCGATCTGCCCCGCGGTCATCCCCTCCAGCACTTCTTTCCCGCCGGCAAAGGCGGGCCTCCCCCGGCGCAGCAGGGCCCGGGCCAGCAGGCATGCGTTGGCGCACAGAGCCGGATCCCGCCCCTCCGCCGCCAGCGTCTCCGCCTCCGGTCTGGCCTCCATGGCCTCCCAGGCCGACAGCAGCCGAGCCCTCCAGCCGCCTCCCAGCTCCGTCACCCCGGGCCTGTTCCAAAAATTGTCTCTCATTTCAGCGTGGTCTCCACCCGCCGTGCGGCGACGATGGTGACTTTCTCCAGCACCATCTCGCCCAGCCTGCCCGTTTCCTCCAGGTCCTTCCACTGACACCCGGAATAGATGACTCGCCGATCCGGCTTGCAGATCACCAGGTTAAAATCCTCCAGGTCGTGGAAATTGACCCCATCCTTCACCGCCTCGTCGGTGGCGTAGAGCCGGGAGAGGATCACCGTATGCCTGCGCTGCCCCGGGATAGTGGCCACCGGTTCGCTCTCTCCAAAAGCCTCCACCGTGGTGCTGCTCCGTACAGTCTGGGCGGTATAGCTCTGCACCACCGCCAGCTTCTTTCCGTTGAGCTCCAGATAGATGTCGGCGCTGGTGGGAAATTGTGATACCGTCATTTTGTTTCCTCCTTATACCGTCACATGGGCGGACAGCCAGATCTGGTTGAGCCCGTGAGCCACGGTGAAATCAAACTCCACCAGACACACGGTGGGGTTATTCTCCACCGCGGACACCGCCACATTGTCGTAGTCCGCGATGATCTCCCCTCTCTTTTTCTGCTCCAGCTCCACAATGACCTGGCTGCGAATGGCTCCCCGGCCCTGCTCGGTGTTCTTGGCCCGGCTGAACCGCGCCCGCAGCGCATCTCTCAGCCCGGGGATCACATCGTCCACCACCCGGATGGTGGTCAGTTCCCGCCATGTGGCATCCGCGGCCGAGCCGGTCTTGGTCCGGGTCGTCACCCCCCGCACCACACTCACCACGCCGCCGCTGCTCTCCAGAGGCGTCACTCCGCCCAACACCAGGGTGTCAATCTCGCCGTCCGACCACTCCTGTTCCGCCGCCGGGATCCCCTTCAGCTCCGCGCCGCCCAGTGGGACGGCAGGGTCGCTCTCCCCCGCGATGGCCCCGGCCACCGCGGCGGCGGCCCTCGCTCCGCCGGGGGCCGTCAGCACCACCCGCTCGCAGTTCAGACCCTCCGCCCGGCTCACCAGCGCGGAAGCGGCCTCGTTCTCTCCGCCGCACACCACTGCCAGCCGCTCCCTGCGGGCCTCGGACGCGCTCTTCACGCTGTCCCGCAGCGCCTGCTGCACTGCCAGCGTGGCGCTGTCGCACACCACGGCGGCCAGATTCTCCACCTTCTCCAAGGCCGCGAATGCGGCCGCATAGCCGCTCTCCGCCGCCACAGGAACAGCCCAGACACTGGCCGCCCCGTTTTTCAGCAGGATCCCAACCAGCTCGGTGATCTCCTCGTCTCCCCCGAAGGTCTCCGCCGCCTGTTCCCGGCTGAACAGGCTGTACACCCGTCCCGCCGTGCCTTTTGTGCACAAGGCGGCCAGGCCTGCCGCCCTGCTGCCGCTCTGCCCGCTCACCACGCTGGACGCGTCGTAGACCGAGTACACCCCCGGTCTCTGATGTTCCGTCACATTCACACCTTGGTCTCTCCTCTCACTGTAAAGTCCACAAACGCGCCGTCCTCATCGGCCCGGGCATAGGACCACGCCTCAAACCCCACCTGCACCGGGCAGCAAAACCGTTTGGCCTCCGCGCGGTACGCGGTCTCCCCCGCGGAAAAAGCCACCGGCCGCAACCCAGCCGGCCCGCCCTTTCCCAAGGCATCCACCAGGAGATCCAGACCCATCTGGACCTCCTGGGCCGTCCCCGCGTACAGATCCAGGCCAAAGGTGAGCTTTACCCGTTTTCCGTAGAGCTCCACCCACCGCCCAGTCTCCTCGTCGTAGCGCTCCCCCAGATAGTCCTGAAACCCCGGCGTGCCGCCCTCATAGGCCCTCAAAGACACGGCCGCCACCGGCTCCCCGGCCCGGAGCCGCGCCTGTCCCCCCCAGGCCGCCACAGCCTCCAGCCCATTTTTCTTTAGATATTCCGCCAAATTCCGGCGCAGCTCCTCGGTTCCCGTCATGCCCCGCTCCTCTCATCCAACTCCTCGGCCAGCGCCCACCGGTAGGCGATCTTCTCCCCCGCCGGCACCGCCCTCACCCGGATAAAGTGGTAAAACCGGCCGTTCCACGACAGCTCCTCCACCCCCTCCGGGTCGATCTCAGCGGGGCCCAGGTAGAGGTACTTTCCCTCCGGGGCCACGCCCAGCGCCGTCGCCTCCTCCCCGGCCGACCGCTCGCCGACCGGCTGAAAAAAGGCCTTCACATCGCTTCCCCGTCCCGCCTGATACAGCGTGACCCTCTGCCCAAACCGCTCCAGCAGCCTTTCCCACGTCGATCCGTCCATCAGCCCCGCACTCCCAGAAAAGAAAATCCCTCGTCCCGCAGGTAGGGCCGCATCACCTGTCTGGCCTGCATCCGCAGCGCCTGGCCGCGAGCCTTCCGGTCCCCCTGCCGAAGGGTCACATCTCCTGCGGTGAAGGACTCCACGCCGTCGTCCTCCGCCACCTCCCGACCAGCCAGCGCCAGCCAGGCCCCGGCCAGCACAAAACACTGCCCGCAGTCCTCCGCCGTCACACCGTCTCTCAGCCAGCCGGTCAACTCGTCCTCGGCGGCCTGGCACAGGGCCCGCAGGCCCTCGCTCTCCCGGACCTTCCCCAGCAGCACCGCCATCGCCATGATTTTCTCGATCAATTCCGTCCCTCCTCTCAGGCTCCCTCCTCCACCGGGAGGGAGCCGTCCGGCGTACCGGCTCTCCGGTCAATCCGCCTCAGCCGTACATAGCTCTCACACCGTCAGCACCTTGGCCGCGTCCTGAAACACCTTGGCAAATCCGGCAATGGTAGTGATGGCCGCCCGCTCCAGCTGCCGGTCGATGAGCTTGTCGTACTCCACCATCACGTCGGAGCCCTTCACCATTTCCAGCGCATAACGCCGGTCCAGACCGATGAGCTTCCCGGTGCCCAGCGCGGAGGTCCGCAGCAGATTGGCCCCCAGAGGGGTGGTCAGCTTGCCGGTACCCTGGAAGTTGAGCCCGGTCATGGGATCGCGGAACTCGTCCATCTTCAGCATCTGGAGCATCACGTCACCGGAGACCAGCAGGGTGTTCATTTCATAGGGATCGAACTGGGCCCAGAAGTCCACCAGATCATCGTACTTCAGTGTCCCGGCAATGCCTCCAATGGGGGACGTGCCCACCTTCAGCTTGGTTGCCGCATTGCTGTTGCCGTCGCCGTTTTCCAGCACGTCGATGGCGTCCTCCAGCAGGGTGCGGCTGATGTAGGCGCCGATCTGCCGCAGGGTCACGGAGAAGAGATCCAGCTTCTGATAGCGGATGGCCTCATAGGAGGCCACCAGCATCCGGCCCCTCTTGTGGAGCCGCACCAGATTTTCCTGGGTCTTGACCTGGGTCTGGGGAATGACGCTCCCCTCCTCCACCCGGCGCAGCTCCTTCTTGCTCTTTTCGGGCACCGAGGCGATGGAGCGGTAGTCCAGCCCTTCGAACCGGGTCTCGGCGGCGGTGATGGAGGGCAGCAGGTCGGCCTCCTCCATCCCCTGTCTCACGCTTCGGGCCACGAATTCGGGAAACAACACTGCGGACTGAGACGTCTGGAAAAACTTCTCCACCACATCGCTGCCCGCACCCTTGACCTTGATGTCGAACCGCTTGAGCTGACGCTGATAGGCGTCCATCTCCTCCAGGGCAGTACCACGGTAGCGCTCGGTGGGGTCCTCCTCCTCCAGTACGGCGGTAAAGCTCTTTCCCGACACAGAATACATGCCCTTGTCCAGTTTCAGATCGTCAAAATGATAAGCCATCTGTCTCTCTCCTCCTTACATTTTCAGGGTGACGAATCCGGCAGTATCCTTGGACACCACCAGGTATTCCTCCCCTGCGTCGCCGCTCCCCGCCTTTTTCACGCCGCCGCTGCCGTCGGCCGTGAGGGTCTCCAGTCCCACCGCCACAGTGCTGTCGGTGCAGGGGACCTCGGCAAACCCCCCCACCTGTACGGCGGCGCACCCGGTTTTGACCGACACGGACAGGCCGCAGAAACGTTCCCCTGCGGTGCAGGCCGCCACCTTGCTGTCCCCCGACAGCTTCACCACCTGTCCCGCCGTCACGCCGTCCCCGGCGTAGAAGGTGGCGATGACCTCTCCGATCCCCTCAAACGAAACCTTGCTGCTCATACCCATTTCCTCCCTTTTCTGTTTCATTCCATCTCAAATATTCAGTCGACCGCCCTCAAAGTGGCGGCGGCCTCACACCAAAAACGCCCGGTCTCCCGCTGTCTGTTCCCGACTGCCGCCCCGGTAGCTCAGCTGCGCGCCCCGGGGCCAGATCTCCTCCACCTGCCGCTGGAACACGGTTTTCAATGCGGTCAGCTCCTCCTCGTCCAGCTTTCCGGTCATGGAGCGGATCACATCGGCCTCCAGCCCCGTCCGGCTCATGGCCATCAGCCGCACCACCTCGCCCCGCAGTTCCTCCAGATACCGCCGCCCCAGCGCGGCGGCCTTCTCCAGGGCCTCCAGCTCTCTCCGAGCCTCCGGCTTTTCCTCCGCCAATGCCTTCAATACCGGCGTCATCCCCTTGATCACCCCGGCCCGGGGCTGGGCGGGCACCGCCACAAAGGACCACTCATAGGCGTCCTTCGCCCCCACCAGCTCCCCCCAGCAGAGGGTTCCGTTGTAGGTGCGCCCCTTCACATGGTGGCACTCCTCCAGCGGCAGCCCGCACACCGAGCACACCGCCTTCTCCACCGAGCAGCCCACGCTGACCTCCCGCTTGATGCCCCCCTCGATCTCCGCGATGAGATCCCGGTTTCCCTCGGTGCGCACCATATAGGCCCAGCCCTTCAAGTAGCAGCCGGGATCTCCTGCCCGTGTGAGCGGCCCCTCCTCCCGGACCACCTCGGTCTTATAGATACGTGCGGCCTGTCCCAGCGCCGACCAGTTGTGGTCAAAGATGCCGCTCTTGCCCACGAACATGGGTGCCAGCCCCTCCAGCGTCTCCTCGGGGAAGCGCTCCCACTCCCGGTCGATCTCGTTGTCGCACAGCCGCACGGTGAAGGTGTATACCTCCTCGGCGGCCAACTCCTTCCGGGCCAGCGCGTTGATGAGCGCCAGATCCTCCTCCTGCACCGGGCAGCCGCCCCCGGTATTCGCCTCTTTGATGATCTTCAAATCCCTCTCTCCTTTCCGCCCGTCTGTTCTCCAGGCGGGCCGCTCAAACCGTTCCCCGCTCCCGTTCCAGTCTCAGGTTCTCCGCCTGCTCCCGGTAGAGGCCGGCCCGGGCCTCCTCCACCAGATCCTGCAAGTTTATGTCCTCCCAGTCCACATTTACCCGGGAGGAATACCCCCTGGTCCGCAGCCAGATCTCGCAGATCCGCTCCACCACAGGCGTAACGCTCCGCCGCAGCGCGGTGATCTCGCTGGTCATCATGTCGGCCTGCTGGGCGCTCATCCGCTCGGTGGAGCTCCAGGACAGCCCCAGCAAAAAGGGCGGGATCCCCGTCTTGGCCACCAGCTGTTCCAGGATCTGCCGCACCGGCACCTGGCTGTCCAGCACCTGGTTGTCCGCGCCGATGACCTTGATGTCCACGTCTCCCACCGCCACGAAATCCCGCACATTGCCGCTCTTGCCGGCCTGCATGGCCGCCGACCACTCCCGGGCGATCTCCTCGCCCCGCTCTCTGGCCCACACGCCGTCGCCGCTGCCGCCGGGCTTATACACCACGGCAAACCGTGCGTTGCCCATCCGCTCCCAGTTGAGGCCGGTGGCCTGATAGATTTTCAAAAGGATCCCGGTGAGGAACGGCATGGACCGCAGCAGGGACACCCCATAGGGGTTGTCCGCTTCGGGCTGGTAGGGGGTAAACAGAATGAGGTCCTGCCGGGGCATTTCCTCCACGGCCCCGTCCCGCCTCCGGGCGCAGAGGGCAAAGTCCAGGGGGGTTTCTCCCTCTTTGATCTCGATCTCCGCCGGGTCGGCGCACAGCAGCGCGGCCACCTCCCGCCTGCGTCCGTCCATCACGACCTCCCCCACGCCCCGGCCGCACACCAGCATGGAGTCCACATAGGCGTCCAGAAAAGACTGGATGCCCCTCTGTCCCCGCCCGGTATTCACCGTCCGCAGAAACTCCTCCAGCTCTCTCTGGCCCTCGTCCGCCGTCACCTTCACGCCGCCGGCCAGCCGCACCAGCTTTCCCACCGCGGCGTCCACAATAGGCACCGCCTCCCGGATGGTCCGATAGAGGGCGATCTCCCCAGTTTTGAGGGGAACGTATCCGTTCAGCGCCCCGAAGGGGTGGCTCTCCTCCTCCCGGGTCTGCACCACCGCCGCGGGCGGTTTCTTTTTCTCAAACCACTTCATGTCTTTCCTCCCTCATCTCCATAGCTCCCGTTCCACTGCCAGTCCCCCCACAAAGCCGCCCCCGCGCCCCACCGATGCGGCAAAATACCGGATGTCGTCCATGGCGTGGTCGAACTTCTTCACCACCCTGTCCCCCACAGCCCTCTGGTCCCAGCAGTAGAGGGAAAACTCCCGAATGGCGTCCCGGCAGGGGGTGCAGATGACCAGCTTTCCCTGCCGCAGCAGGTCGGCCGTCACCCGGATCCCCTCCAGCACATCGTTGCGGGCGCTCTCAGCGGGCCATCCCTCCTGCCGAAGGGCGGCGATAAAGCTGGCCGCCGACGGATCTACGATGACCCGCCGAACGTCCCGCCCCGCCGTCAGCCGTTCCAGCGCCTCCACATATTCCCGGTCGGTCTTCTGCCGCCCCTCTTTCCGCCCGTCGTAATAAAACTCATCCACCCGGTACCACACGCCGTCCCGCAATCCCCACAGCCCCATGGACGTGGGGTTTGCCGTCCCGTAGTCGCAAGAGACCCGCCACTCCTCCATCTCCCCCTCGGGGGCGGGACACACCATACTCTCGTCAAAGAAGTCGTAGACCCGCCCCTCGGCCACCGCCCACTCCCCCAGTACGAACCGCCGGTAGAACGCCCCCTGAAAGCTCCTCCGGTACCGCTCCAGCACCCGGGGGCTCAGACTGGGATTATCCTCCATGGCGAAGGGCACTCGCAGGGCGTTTCTCTCCCCCGCCCGGCAGATCCATTCTTTGTAAAACCAATGCTCCGGCCCCTCTGGGTTGCAGGAGAACCACACCTTGGCCCCCTCCACGGAGCACCGGGCCACCGCCTGCTCCACAAAGGAGCGTGGCATCAGCACCACCTCGTCCATCAGCACTCCGGCCAGGGTCATTCCCTGAATGAGGGCGGCGCTGCCCTCGTCCTTTCCGCCAAACAGGTAAAAGGTGTTCTCATGCCCGTTGAATGCCACCCGCAGCAGGTGCCGGCTCACCTTCTCCTCCACGGAAAACCCCAGCTCCCGCAGCACCGGCCGCAGTCCGCTGAGCAGATTCCGCCGGGCCGATTCGATGGACTTTCCGCACAGGGCAAAGGCCGCCCCGTCAAACCGCCGCATGGCCCAGCAGAAAAAGGACAGCCCCAAACAGAAGGTCTTCCCGCTCCGCACGGCGCCGTCGCAGAGGATGGCCTCCCGCTCCCGCCAGGGCGAGCCGTCGCACCACCAGGAGAGCACCAGCCTTTGCTTGGGGGAAAAGGTTTCCACCTGCATTTATTTCTCCTCCCCGACCTGTCCGGCTGCCCCCTCCAACGCCTCATAGAGCCGCTGTGCCTTGGGATCCTCCTCCGCCCGATCCATCAGCCACTGCAAAGCCGCCAGCCGGTCGATGAACTTTACCTCCACCGTTCCGTTGCTGCTTCGCTTGAATTCCGCCACGGCGGACAGGTCCAGCTTCGCCAGCTCCCCCAGCTCCTCCTCGCTCAAAAAGGCCAGCCGCACCGCGTCGTTGACCCGGCTCTCCGCCAATTTTCTGATTTGTCTCAAAACCGCCTTTCGGCTCTCCATCGCCGTCCCTCCTCACACCCCTCCCGTT